>JANWHR010000095.1 GCA_025450355.1 Micropepsaceae bacterium | reverse complement strand
CGTCCGAGCATTATCATACGCGGCTTTCCGTGGTGCCGATCGATGTTGCGATGCAGGCCAATGTTGCCGGACAGGGCGCGGTGACCGCGACGCTCGAGGGCAACACGCTGATGGTTTCCGGAACTGCGGAAGGATTGCGCTCGCCTGCCACGGTCGCGCAAATCCATCGGGGGCCACCGGGAATTCCGGGACCTGCGATCCTGGACCTCACCGTCACGAAATCACTTTCGCCGTCGATTGGCGGAACGGTCGAGCTGTCCCCGTCCATGGTGCAGGACCTGAAGAGCGGTCAGCTTTATGTTCAACTGAATTCCGAACGCGCGCCGGATGGAAATCTTCGCGGCTGGTTGATGCACGACAATTGAAGCTTCGTTCCGCCTTGCGCATTCGCGCAGGCGAATCGCTCTGGGAGGAGCACAAGATGCAGCGAGTGAAGACGCTATTGCTTGGGTTCACGGCGGCGGCTGCCGTGTCCGGCCTGTCCATGGCTGTCGCGCAAAACCAGAACGCGGCGACCGCGATCTACACCGCCGAACAGGCCACCATCGGCCAGACGACGTACCAGGCAGTGTGCGCCAAGTGCCATCAGGCGGATTTGCATGGCGCATTTGAGGCACCGCCACTGGCGGGGCCCGCGTTCATGGCTGCCTGGCGCGGACGCACGACGAGTGAGCTGTACAACAAGATCGCGACCTCGATGCCGCAGGACAATCCGCGCTCGCTGTCCGATCAAGCGGTGGAGTCGCTGGTCGCATTCCTTCTGCGCTCCAACGGCGCGCCCGCGGGCAATGCGGAGTTGACGGTTGCCACGGCGGTGCCGATTGGCCAGGTGGCGACGGGGGTGACCGCGACTCCGGCGCCGGCCCAGGCCGCAGCGGCGGCGCCGGCCGCGGCGCCGCGGGCGCCGGCGCGCCTGACGCTCGAAGGCCATATCGGCAACTATGTCCCGGTCACGAAGGACATGCTGCTCAATCCCAGCCCGAATGACTGGCTGATGGCGCGCGGCAATTATCACGGCTGGAGCCACAGCAGCCTTAACCAGATCAACAAACAAAATGCCGGCCAGCTTGAGCTCGCATGGGTGTGGGCGATGAATGACGGCACCGGCGCCAATGAGCCGACGCCGCTGGTTCACAATGGCATCCTGTATCTGGTCAATGTGGACAACATCGTTCAGGCGCTGAATGCGAAAACGGGCGAACTGTTGTGGGAAAACCGGGTGCGCCCGGCCGGTTCGCGCGCCGGCGGTACCGGCGCGATGCGCAATCTCGCGATCTATGGCGACAATGTTTACATCGCGACCACCGATGCGCATCTGATGGCGCTCGACGCGCGCTCCGGCAAAACCGTGTGGGATACCGTGCTGGGCAACAGCGCGAAGGGGTTCGGCAACTCTTCCGGCCCGCTGGTGATCAACGGCATCGTGGTCCAGGGGCTTGGCGGCTGCGAACGCTACAAGGCCGATCCGAAGGATCAGGGCTGCTACATCAGTGGTGTCGATTCGGCCACTGGCAAGATTCTCTGGCGCTTCAACACCGAGGCGCGGGAAGGCACGCCCGGTGGAGACACCTGGGGCAAGTTGCCGAACATGCTGCGCGCGGGCGGCGATACCTGGATCACCGGAACCTATGATCCCGAACTGAATCTCACCTACTGGGGTGTGGCGCAGGCCAAACCCTGGATGCAGGCAAGCCGCGGCACCACCGGCAACGACGCCGCGTTATACACCAGCGCGACGCTCGCCTTGCGTCCCGACAGTGGTCAGCTCGCCTGGTTTTTCCAGCATGTGCCCGGCGAATCGCTCGATCTGGACGAAGTATTCGAACGCGTTCTCGTCGATCTCGATGGCCGCAAGCTGTCCTTCAACATCGGCAAGGCGGGAATTCTGTGGAAGCTGGACCGCCAGACCGGCCAGTTCCTGGATGCGAAGGAAACCGTGTTCCAGAACGTCTTCCTGTGGAAGGACAAGACCAAAGGCCAACTGGTCTATCGCCCCGACATTCTGGAACAAAGGACCGGTTATTGGGTGCCATCCTGCCCCGGCACGTCGGGCGGCAAGGATTGGCAGGCCATGAGTTATGATCCGCAGACGAACGTTCTGGTCATTCCGCTGACGCAGGCCTGCATGGAAATGAATGGCCGCGTGCCGGACAAGGGCGATGGCGGCGGTGGAACGCTGGCCGACCGGCGCTTCTTCGAAATGCCGGGCAGCAATGGCAATCTGGGCAGGCTCGCCGCCTTCGACGTCCGGACGATGCAGGAAAAATGGAACTACCAGCAGCGGCCGGAATGGCTGACCGGCGTGCTGACGACCGATGGGGGGATTAGCATCGTTGGCGATCTGGACCGCACCGTCCACGCCTTCGACACGGCAACCGGAAAGCAGCTGTGGAAATCGCGGCTTGGGACATCGGTTCAGGGATTCCCGGTCGCCTTTGCGGTGGACGGCAAGGAGTACATTGCCATTCCGACGGGACTTGGCGGCGGCAGCCCGCGCAATGTGCCGCGGACCATCGAGCCCGACATCAAACATCCCGCAAACGGCAACGCCCTCTACGTCTTCAGCTTGCCCGAAAGGTAGAAATCATGCGCATCGGCTTTGCTGTTCTTGCCGCGGCTGCAATGCTTGCCGCCGCACCTGCAAACGCGCAAACGGCTGCGACGAAATTCGAACCGGATCTGTCCTGGCCGAAACCACTGCCGGACAACTGGATCCTTGGCGGGCTCGGCGGACTCTGTGTCGATGCACAGGATCATGTCCTGATCTTCAACCGTCAGGACATTCTTCCTGGCGAATTGAATGCGGGGAAAAAGGCCCCGGCGATGATCGAATTCGATCCGGCAGGCAATGTGGTGAATTCCTGGGGCGATCCGAAACTGCTCGATCCGCGGCTGCACTCGTGTCATTTCGACCAGGACGGAAATGTCTGGATTGCCAGCGCGCCATCCGGAATGATTCAGAAATATACCCATGATGGCAAACGCCTGCTGCTGCAGGTGGGCACAAAGGGCGTGCTGGATTCATCCGACGGGACGGCGAAAGGCAAGCCGCTGAATTCCGCCGCTGCGAAATTCTTCATGCCATCCAGCATCAATGTCGATCGTACCAACGGCGACATCTATGTGTCTGATGGCGAGGGCGCCGGTTCCAACCGCCGCGTCGCGGTGCTCGACAAGGATGGGAATTTCCTGCGCCAATGGAAGCTCGAAGACATGCAGACCGTGCACTGCCTCAATCTGGGGCGCGACGGCATGGTTTATGTCTGCAACCGGCTCGGCTCACAGCTGCGCGTCTATGACAAAATGGGCAATCTGAAGCGCACCATTGCGCTGCCCTGGACGCCGGTGACGCCGCCGAAAGAAGGTCCGGCAAAAGAAAGCGGCGGCGCGGTGGTGGCAATCGATTTTTCACCCGATCCGCAGCAGCGGCTGATTTACATCATCAACCAGAACAACGCGACGGTGGACATTGTCGAGCGCGAAAGCGGCAAGAAGATCGGCAGTTTTGGCCGCGCCGGAAGCTTTCCCGGCGAATTCCAGCAGGCGCATGGCATCGCGGTGGATTCAAAGGGCAACATCTACATCGACGAGAACCGCGGCCGGCGGGTGCACAAGTTCAAACCGGTGTCGTGACTATCTCCTCCCCTTAAACGGGGGAGGAGAACGTGGATTGGCCCAACCCTCTGTCGCCGGTAGTGCTACACTCAGGTCCGGGTGATCACGCCGGAAGAGTTTCACGGCATATTGCGCGAGGGCTGAAGTGAATCGTACCACCACACTGCTTCGAGCTGTTCTCGTAACGGGCGCTCTGATGTGTTTCGGACAGGCAACTTCTGCATGGGCCGATGATGGCGGGCGGCTGCTCACGCTGGACCACTACGTCCATGTGAGGTCCACGGCGCCCGCGATCATGGGTCAGGACGCCGAAATTTATGTGCGCGAGAAAGTGCTGGCAGCCACGGTTGCGCGCGGCGGCGCACCGGAAAACCGGATTGCGTTGTTCGTGCATGGCGCCGGAACACCGGCCGAAGTGGCGTTTGACGTTCCGTACAGGGACTATAGCTGGATGGCCTGGCTGGCGCGGGCCGGATTCGACGTCTTTGCCATGGACATGACGGGATATGGCCGTTCCACGCGGCCCGCGGTCATGAACGATCCGTGCAATTTCAGTAAAGAGCAGCAGGCGCAATTTATCGGCAATGTGCTGAAGGCGAGTTGCGCGGCATCTTACGATCATCCGATCACGACCATGAGTTCCGACTGGAACGATGTCGGCAGCGTCGTCGATTACCTGCGTGGGCTGCGCCACGTCGACAAGATCGCGCTGATCGGCTGGTCGCAGGGGGGGCCGCGCGCAGCCGGCTACGCGGCCCAGAATCCGGGCAAGGTTGCAAAGCTCGTAATTCTCGCGCCCGCTTACAATCGCGATATGCCACCAGGTCCGCCCGCCACGCTGCCCGAAACCCAGACGCCGATGAATTCACAATCCTTCGCCGATTTCACCAGCAATTGGGACCGGCAGGTGGGCTGTGCCGGGCAATATGAACCCGAAGCGAGCCGCTCGGTTTGGGCGGGAATGATCGCCTCCGATCCGGTCGGCGCCACCTGGGGGCCAGGCGTGCGCCGGGCACCACAGGTGCCGACCTGGGGATTCAACAAGGCCGTCGCCGGAAAGCTGGACATTCCATTCCTGATGATTTCGGGCCAGCACGACAAGCAGGTCGCGCCACAGCGCGTGCGCGATCTTTATGCCGATCTGGCCGCAAAGCAGAAAGTGTTCATTGACCTTGCCTGTTCGTCCCACAACGCGATGTGGGAGAAAAACCACCTGCTGCTGTTCCAGGCGTCATTGGAATGGCTCAAGGACGGAACCGTTCAGGGCAAGCAGCAAGGGGAAATCCGGCTCGGCTATTCGGAGTAGGCGCCATGAGGTTTTCGGCCGTCGCACTGCTCGCGGTTTTCTTCGTCACCGGCGCACAGGCGCAAAGCCCGGTGCCGGCAAAACCGGGCGACTGGCCCGCCTATGGCTACGACCAGAACGGCCGGCGTTTTTCGCCGCTGACCCAGATCAACACGGCCAATGTCGCCCGCCTGCGCCGCGTCTGGAGCTATGGCCTCGCCACAGGTCCCGTCGATCCGAATCCCACGAACCGGCTGGCGACCACGTCGGAAGCCGTTCCGATCGTCGT
Organism: Micropepsaceae bacterium; assembly: GCA_025450355.1. Lineage (GTDB taxonomy): Bacteria > Pseudomonadota > Alphaproteobacteria > Micropepsales > Micropepsaceae > CAIYRG01. Next base: position 1,399 of record JANWHR010000095.1, on the reverse strand, counting down.
CAATGGCGTGCTTTACAGCCCGACGGTGCAGCACGCGATTGTGGCTCTGGAACCGGAAACCGGCGAAGAGCTGTGGCGATTTGATCTTGCCCAGGCCAGCGGCACGCTGCGTGGCGTGACCTATTGGGCGGGTGATGCGAACAATTCGCCGCGCATTCTCGCCGGCACCAGCGAAGGCGCGCTGATCGCGCTTGATCCACGCAGCGGCAAACTCATTCCGTCTTTCGGAAACAATGGCCGGGTCGATCTGCATCCCGGCGTGGCGGATAAGTTCCCCAACGCGCCGTACCACATCAGCACACCCGGCGCGATCTACCGTAATCTGATCATCACGGGCGCGCAGGGCAAGGAAGACGACCCCGATGGACCGGCGATGGACGTGCGCGCCTGGGATGTCCGTAGCGGCAAGCTGGCGTGGACATTCCACACCATTCCGCATCCGGGCGAAGCCGGATACGAGACCTGGCCGAAAGACAATTGGTTGACGGCCGGTTCGCCGGCGGCCTGGGGTGCGGCAACCGTCGATGAGGCGCGCGGGCTTGTATTCATTCCGGTCGGTCAACCCGCGGCGCAATATTACGGCGGCGCCCGGCATGGACAGAATCTCTATTCATCTTCCATTGTCGCGTTGGACGCCAACACGGGAAAGCTGCGCTGGAGTTTTCAGCTCACCCATCACGACCTGTGGGATTATGACGCGGAAGCCGCGCCGTCCCTGATGGATGTGGTGCAGAACGGCCAGCGCATTCCGGTTGTCGTTGCAATCTCCAAGCCCGGACTGATGTTTTTCCTGAACCGCGATACGGGCCAATCGGTTTATCCGGTGGAAGAACGCCCGGTGCCGCAAAGCGACACGCCCGGCGAACAAACCTGGCCGACGCAACCCTTCCCGTCAAAGCCTGCGCCGCTCGCGCGCCAGGGCATGACGGCAGCGGAAATCTTCACCGGCGAGCCGGAACACGAGAAATTCTGCCGCGATCTGGTGGCACGGATTGGCGGTATCCACAATTATGGTTCGTACACGCCCTATAGCAGCAAGGAATTTCGTGTGATCTTTCCGGGGCAGCAGGGCGGTCCCAATTACGGCGGTGTCTCGGTCGATCCGGCGCTCGGCTACGTGTTTGTGAATTCGCGCAATGTCGCGGGCATGGGACGGCTGGACAAATCGGCGGATGGCGACCAGGTGGCGTACCGGCGCGTCAGCCCGCTGGGCGCGGGGTCGTTCAATGCGCGGTTCTGGGACCCGAAAAATCAGTTGCCGTGCCAGCAACCGCCCTGGGCGGAGTTGATGGCCGTCAACGCCAATACCGGCGATATCGCCTGGCGCGTGCCGCTGGGAACCAGCGACGAAATGGAAGCCAAAGGCGTCCACAACACGGGCTCGTTCGGTCAGGGCGGG
>JANWHR010000094.1 GCA_025450355.1 Micropepsaceae bacterium | reverse complement strand
CAGATTGGTCTTCATCTCTTCCGTGACGGCCATCACGCCGTTGCGGATGATTTCGACCAGAACGGGATCGGGGCGGGCGCTCAATTCCGCTTCGCCCATTTGTTGTCCCCGGCGAGCCGCGAAGGCGGCGAGGGAAGGGGCTCCATCCGCGCGGCATCGGCCACGCGAAGAGATTCTTTTTGCGGCACTGACACGCCGCTGATGGATTCCCTTCCCCTCGCTGCGCTCGGCCGGGAATGACAAATGCTATCGCTCATCGGCCGCACCGATGGAGAGGATGAGGTTGCCGGAGGGATCGACGGTGAGTTCGTCGCCGGGAAACAGGACGGTCGTCGAGGCATGTTCCTCGATGAGCGCCGGCCCCTGGATGACGTTCCCGGCCTGCAACAATTCGCGATCGAAAACCGGCGTATCAACGAATTCTTCCGAGAACCAGGCCGGTCGCGTCCCGCGTCCCGCGTCAACCGGCGGATTCCGGCCGCCGGCCGGAATCAATTCAAATTCCGGCTTGTTGAGAACGCCGGTCACCGAACTGCGGAGCGAAGCGATTTCTGCGGGTTCTGCCGGTGCACAGGTGCCATAGCGTTGTTCGTGAACGGAATCGAAAAGCCGTTTGATGGCCGAACGGTCATTTCGTTCGAAACATTCCAGTGGCACGTCGATCGTGACCAGATGCTCCTGCCCGACATAGCGCATGTCCAGGGCGTGTCCAATGCGGATTTCAGCAGGCTTGATCCCCGATTGCGCCACAGCCCGCCGCCCGTCTTCCTCCATCCGGCTGAAGATCGTTTCAAACGCGCCGAAATCGAGACTGTCCAGTTTCGTGAAATGCGTCCGGACAAAATCGTAACGCAGATCGCAAAACAACATTCCGCAGGCGGAGAAATGGCCGGGCGCACGCGGGATCAGCACCCGCCGGATGCCGGTTTCCCGCGCAATCTCCGTCGCATGTAATGGTCCGGCGCCGCCATAGGCGGCCAAAACAAAATTTCCGGCATCCAGACCGCGGGCGGTGGTGACGCCCTTGACCGCATAGGCCATGCGGGTAACGGCGATTTGCACGACGCCGTTGGCCGCTTCGATCAGATTCATTCCCAGCGGCGCGGCCACCTTGCCGTAGAACGCGCGTTCGGCGGCACGGACATCCAGCCGCATTTCACCCCCGAGGAAGCGGTCTGCGCCCAGCCTGCCCAGCAGAAGATGCGCGTCGGTAACAGTCGGTTCGCTGCCTCCCAGACCGTAGCAGGCTGGCCCGGGTGCGGCGCCGGCGCTGCGCGGCCCCACATGAAGCGCGCCGCCCTCGGAGAGATATGCAATCGAACCGCCACCGGCGCCCACCTCGACAATGTCGATCATGGGAAGCTGCACCGGCAGCGCACGTTCATAACCGCCAACCAATGCCGAGCCGGTGGTCAACACCTGACCTTCGGAAATCACGCCCGCTTTTGCCGTCGTGCCTCCCATGTCGAAGGCAATGGCATTGCTGATTCCCGCAGCAATGCAGACCGCTTTCGCGGCGATTACTCCGGCGGCCGGACCGGATTCCAGGATCCGCACGCATTCCTGACGCGCCTGATCCAGAGCACACAATCCGCCGGTGGACTGCACCACCAGGAACGCGCCGCGAAAAGCGGAATCGCGAATGTGCGCATTGATATCCGAGAGATAGCCGGATACGCGCGGCCCGATATAGGCGTTGGCGGCCACCGTCGATGAGCGTTCGAATTCCCGGTATTCCTGCGACAGCTCATGCGAAGCGGTGATGAAGACGCCGGGCAGCAATCGCTGCAAAAGCTGTTTCGCCCGCAACTCATGCGCCGGATTGCGGTAGCTATGCAGAAACAGGATCGCGACGGCTTCAATGCCATCGCGTTTCAGCTGTTCCGCGATGCTGGCGATCTCGTCTTCATCCAGCGGCTTCAGCACTTCGCCGCTCGCGAGCACGCGCTCATCGGCTTCCAGGCGGTGCATGCGCGGAATCAGCGGCTGGTGTTTCGTGAAATAGAGATTGTAGGAATCCGGCCGGTTCACCCGGCCGATTTCGTAAATGTCGCGGAAGCCTTTGGTGATCAGCAACGCAGCTTTGGCGCCCGTGCGTTCCAGCATCGTGTTGATGGCGATAGTCGAACCGTGCAGGAACAGGGCGGCCGCCGAAATTTCGCAGCCGGCTTTGGCAATTCCGGATTCGATTCCCTGAACCAGGGCATCGGGAGTGGAGAGCGCCTTGCCGAGTCGGAGCTTTCCGCTGCGTTCATCAAACACTGCGACGTCGGTGAATGTACCGCCGATATCCGCGGCGATGCGCAACATGGCGGTCATCCCCGGCGAGCCACGAACGCAGCAAGGGGAATCATCTCACGCCGCGTCGTCGGCGCGAAGTGACTCTTTTGGCGCGCGGACGCGCGCCCGACGGGTTCCCTTGCCTCGGCGCTTGGCGCCTCGCCGGGAATGGCGACTGATGGGATCACTACCCTGACTGTTCGGCCTGAGCGGCGAGCTTCACCACGTCGGGCGGCGTCGCATAAAGCTCCCTGATCAGCTTTTCGACGTCGGCGCCTGAAACGGGACGGACCTCCAGATCGAGGCGCTTTGCCTCGGCCAGGAATTGTGGATCCTTCATTGTCGCATCGAAAGCAGCCCGCAACGCCTGGAGGCGCTCGGGCGGCAATCCCGGCGGCGCCGCGAAGGGCCGCGCGATGCTTTGGCGCGAGACGATCAGCTTCAATGCTGCCTTGTTCTGCGGCGTCGTCGGCAGATCCATCACCAACGGCACATTCGGCAAATCTTCGTGCTTTTGCAGCGCCAGTTGGATGACAATATTGATCTTCTTGCCGTCCAGCAGCGGTTTGCTCTGGCTGAGCAGGCTGCTCCCCGACCAGCCGCAGCGCCCGCCGACTTCGCCCCGCTCCATGCCGAGATTGATGTCGGCACCGCCATTGGAAAATCCGGTTACGACTTTGGTTGGCAGATGGAACAGGTTTTTCAGGACCGTGGGGAAGATTTCGCTGTCCGCGCCGGCGGCAGATGCACCGCTCGTCGCCGGCTTTGTTTCCATGTCCTGCCAGGTCCTGATCCCGCTGGTAGTCCAGAAGGCGCAGATGGACACCTCATTGGAGACACTGCCGACCCAGCCGAATTTCGTTGCCTCGAATTGTGTCCCCTGGGCATGTCCGAGCAACGGTTCGATCGCGAGCCCGCGCGCGAAAGTGGCAATCACCGTGCCGTCCTTGCGCGCGACATTGTACAGATAATTCATGACCTTCACGCCGCCCGCGCCGGGCATGTTCTGCGGCACCATGGTCGGATTGCCGGGAATGTGCCGGCCCATGTAGCGGGCGAGCGTGCGGGCATACAGATCATATCCGCCACCGGGACCAAAGCCGACCAGCACCTGAACGGTCTTGCCCCGGTAAAAATTGGCGACCGCATCGGCGGCATGGGCGGGAAAAGCCGCCACGGTCAGCAGCACCGGCATGGCCAGGTATGCAACTGCCCGCCTGATGGTTCTCATCAAGCGTGCAGGCCGGCGGCTGCGTGGGCCCGGGACTGGACCTGCATGTTCACAAGTTCCAGCGGCGATTCGGTTTGCTCCAGCATGCCCCAGCCCTTCAGCCATTCCGTCGTGCGCTGCATTTCTTCGATCGGGATGGGCGCCGGATTGCAGACCACGATGCGGCTTTCGCGGATATCTTCGGGTTTCAGCGTGCCGATCTCGGGATCCTTCCCCTTATGATAATCGATGAAGTAATGCAGATAGGCTTTCTTGTTCGCATTGATTCGCGCAACCGCCTTGCGCACGGCCCGGTTGAATGCGCCGTAAGTATCCGCATCGACGCGATCTGACGCGACTTCGGTGCCGTGATAAAAGGCCGAACAGATCGTGCGGCAACCCTTCTTTTCCGCCAGCGTGATATAGGGTTCGGTCAGCGTCGTGGCTTCGATATCGCCGCGCAACATGGAATCGAAGCGATAGCGCGATCCATTCGGCGCTTTGCACACCTTGATCAGGTCGCGCGGCAGAAAGCCTTCGAGCAGGTGCAGCGCGAGATAATGCGTACCGAAATAGAACGGTACACCGACGCTGCGGTTGGCGAGCTGTTGCGCAGTGTACACCGGTGAGTCCGGGCGGACGACAATGGCGGCATAGGTGACGATGCCGCGGCGGCCAAGCTGGCGGGAGCCAACGCCGGTATCCTGCACGCGGCAGTAATTGCCCCACTCGCAGGCGTTGTACATATCGGCCTTACCCTGCTCGAGCAACCGGCCGTGACTCGAGAACGGGTTAAGGCCCTTTTCGCTGGTTACATTGGTCTCGGTTTTCTTCTCGACGCCTTTCTCGCGATCGGCCCATTCAATGGTCAGTCCTTCGGCCTCGAATAGTCCTTCGTCATGGGCGACCAGTTCCGGAAGGCCTTGGAACGGAGCCGTCGTCTCGAGCACAAGCTTCTTCATGGTGATGCTCCTTTTTGTCATATCGGGGCGATCCGCAAGGGCTGAAAACAGCCGCGATCAGCCACAAAACTGTCGCGCAATGATTAAGCCCAACGGCTTGCATGGTCAAACCGCGGCGCTACAACACGGGCTTTGCGCCTGTTTTTCAGCTTACGATCGGTTAAACTGCGGTCTTCCCGTCATTGGAGCGGATTTTGCCATGATTCTGAAAACTTCATCTCTCAGTGTCCTTGTTGCCGGCGGTTTGCTCAGCTTTGCCGGCCCCGTTCAGGCCGACAACGGAATCCCCGACCTTTCGGGTGAATGGAGCCACAGCAATCTCAATCTTGAGCAGCCGGCGACCGGGCCGAAGATCATGACCAACACGCTGGTCAACAAAGCCGGCTTGATTGATGACAATGCGGGGCGGCTGACCGACTACAAAAGCCCGCTGTTGACGCCGCTCGCCTCCGGGATCGTCGAAGCGCATGGCAAATACACGATGACAGGATTGTCGCTTCCCGATCCGCACAACCAGTGCTGGCCGGAGCCGCCGCCATTTGCCGAGTCAATCCAGATCCAATTCATGGTGGTGCAGCGGCCGAACGAAGTTGTGATCATTTATTCCAATGATCAGAGAGTCCGCCACATTCCGCTGAATGTGCCACATCATCAGCCGCTGGTGCCCACCTATGCCGGCGATTCCGTGGGCCATTATGAAGGTGACACTCTCGTCGTCGATACGGTCGGAATCAAGCCGACCAAGTGGCCCGTCGTTGACCGCTATGGTACGCCGCACAGCGACGCGCTTCATGTCATCGAACGGTTCAGGCTTGTCGATGGCAAAGCATCGCTGGACGCAATGGCCGCGCACCGCCGTTTGTTCACCAAAGCACCGATTCCGAAATTCGACGCCTATGGCGGCGCGCTTGATCTCAACCCGGAACACAAGGGGCTGCAGGTCTCGATGACGGTTGACGATCCGAAGATGTACACCCGGCCCTGGGACGCTTTGGTGACATACCGGCCCATGACGAACTGGCCTGAGATGGTCTGCTCCGATCCGCCGTCATTAACCAATACGACTCTGCTGGATTTGGGCGCCGGTCCACGTGACGTTCCGGTCGCCAATAAAGCGGACTTCTGATTCCATGTCGTCCGGCGCCAGGAAGTGGGACGTAATGGCCAGGGCGTTGCCGGGAATTCTTGGCGCGGGAGCGCTGTTTTTTGTTGGCGGCGCGGCGGCGGCTGATGGTCCCGGTGTCCCCGATTTGTCGGGAGATTGGGGACGCAGCAATTTCAGTCTGGAGCAACCGCCGGACGGCCCAAAATTCATTACCAACACGCTGAAGAAAAAGGACGGCACGATTGACGACGACGCCGGGCGCGTGGGGGACTACCACAGTCCCATCCTGACGCCGCAGGCGGCCGCCATTCTGAAAGCCCATGGCGAGTTTTCCATGACGGGGCAGTCGATTCCCGACCCGCACAACCAGTGCTGGCCCGAGCCTCCGCCGTTTACGATGTCCATCCAGCTTGAACTTTTGGTGCTCCAGCGCCCGAACGAAGTGGTCCTGATTTATTCCAATGGCCAGCGGACCCGCCATATCCGCTTGAATTCGTCGCACCCCAGTCCGCTGAAACCGGCTTATGTTGGTGACTCCATTGGCCATTTCGAGGGCGATACGCTGGTGGTCGATACGATCGGCATCAAACCCGGACGATGGCCGGTGCTTGACCGCTACGGGACACCGCACAGCGACCGGCTGCACGTCATCGAGCGTTACCGGTTGATCGACGGAAAAACCGCTGAAAACGCAATGGTGTCGCACCATCGCGAGTTCACCAAAGCGCCCGTTTCCAAAGCCGATGGCTACGGGGGGGTCTTCGATCCGGACCTGAATCACAAGGGCCTGCAGGTTGCGGTCACGGTTGACGACCCCAAAATGTTCACACAGCCCTGGACCGGTTATGTGACCTATCGTCCGGAATCCAATTGGCCGGAAATGATTTGCGACGACCCGCCTTCCCTGACCAATACTGCCATACTGGAGATTGGTGGCCCGCCGCGGCAGGGTCCGGTCGCGCTAAAGCCGGATTTCTAGAGCGCCGGGGTGCGCTCTTGGAGTGAGCACGAAGCTCGGCTAGCTTCGTGAGATCACTTCGCCGGAGACCAGAATGGCGCAGTCAAACCGGATCAACATCGTCGATGTCGTGGAGACGCAGGAAAGCACCTGGTTCGGCTGGTCGTGCTTTCTGCTGTGCTGTCTCGTCATGCTGGTCGATGGTTTCAATCAGCAATCGCTGAACTACGCCGCGCCTGCGATTATTGGGGACTGGGGTGTTCCTGCCTCGGTGATGACCGGCGTTGTCGCCGACATCAATATCTTCGGCTGGATGATCGGCGCCGTCACATTCACGATGCTGGCCGACAATATTGGGCGGCGGAAGGCAATCCTGCTGGCGGTGTTTGTCTTCGCCGTATTCACCATCGCTCTCTCCTTCACCACCAACATCGTGCAGCTCTCGATTGTGCGGTTCATTTCGGCGCTCGGGATTGGCGGCGGCATGCCGATGGCGATTTCGCTGGTTGCCGACTATGCGCGCACAAAGGTTCGCGGCCTGCTGATCACCCTGTTGTATCTCGGTTATACGGGAGGATCGTCCGGTGGCGGCTTCCTGGCCGCGGCACTGATCCGCAACGGCTATCGCTGGGAAGCGATTTTCCTGGTCGGCGGCATCGTCTCGCTGCTGATCGGCGTCACGCTGGTTTTCGCACTGCCGGAATCCGTTCGCTTTCTCGTGCTGAAGCACGGGTCCAAAGAACGCATTTTGGCTTACGCGCGGAAACTGAAGCCGCAGGCCGGCTTTGCATCCGATACGGAGTTCTTCATCGAAGAGAAGGCCAAAACCGGTGTTCCTGTGAAACATCTGTTCACGGAAGGCCGTAGCGTCATGACCTTTTTCCTCTGGCTGGCCCTGGGCTTCTCATTCGTGACCCACTTCTTCCTGTCCGCCTCGCTCGCGACCCTGCTGTCGAAGGTTTCCCATCAGATGTCGATCCCCAATGCCCAAATGACGTCGGCGCTATTCCAGATGGGCGCAGGCTTTGCCTGGTGCGTCGGCTGGCTGCTGGACAAGCGGGGCATACAGGTAATCACGCTGATCATGCTGCTGGGTGCGCTGCCGGTTGCGGCGCTCGGGATTGTCAGCGGAAATGGCGAGATCATCGTGCTTTCGCTGGCCTCCGGCATTCTCGTGCTCGGCGGAGGAATCGGAATCAATGCGGTTTCCGGAATGGTCTATCCGACAGCGATTCGCTCGACCGGCACTGGCGCCGCCTTTGCCGCCGCACGGATTGGCGCGCTGATGGGCCCGGCGATTGCCGGTTATCTGATCGCCTTGCATGCTCCGCTGCAGACAATTTTCCTGATTGCGGCGCTTCCGATGTTGGCCGCAGGCGCGATGACTTTCATGCTGGAACGTTCGATGACGCCGGAATCGGCGCGCGAGATGGCCTCGCGTTCGGCGCTGGCCCGGCATTGACTGTGAATTCGCTCAAGCGCCTGCTTGCGGATGCGGGGCGCGTCCTCGCGCATGAGGGGCAGGGCGATTACGTGGCCGGCCATGTTTCTCTGCGCCTGCCTGGTTCTCCGGATCAGTTTCTGATGAAGCCTGCCGGCATCGGTCTGGAGGAAATGACTGCCGACAACATCATCACGGTCGATCTGGACGGCAACAAGGTCGGTGGGACGGCAGGCCGGCACAATGAAGTGTACATCCATTCCGAAGTGCTGCGGGCGCGTCCCGATTGCGCGGCGATCGTGCACACACATGCCCCCTATGCGGTGGCGTTTTCCTCGCTGGGCAAGCCGCTGCTGGCCGTGTCCAATGATGGGGCGTTCTTTGCCGGGGGGTTGCCGGTTTTCGAGGAAACCACCGAATTGATCATCACAAGAACCCGCGGCGAGGCGGTGGCGCGTACGCTTGGGCAATATGGCGCGCTGTTGTTGCGCAACCACGGTATCGTCACGGCTGCGGCGACCATGGAAGAGGCAGTCTGGCTGGCGCTGAAGCTGAACCAGGCCTGTCATATGCAACTGATGGCGGAATGGGCGGGCGGTCCAAAGCGCGTGGGCGATCCGCAGCAGGCAAAAAACAAGGGCGCTTATGCCAGCCGGCCGGACATCCACAACGGCGTGTTTCAATACGTACTCCGGCGCTGCAAAGAGTGAAGACTGACGTCCTGATTGTGGGCGCAGGTCCGGTCGGTTTGGCGTTGGCCGGCGAACTCGGCTGGCGCGGCATTTCCTGTACGCTGATCGAAAAGACCGATGGCGCGATCGTTCAGCCGAAAATGGACCTTGTCGGTGTCCGAACGATGGAATTCTGCCGCCGCTGGGGCATTGCGGACTGGGTACGCGCGTCGCCCTATCCGCGCGATTACCGTCAGGACTACATCTGGGTGTCGGCCGTCACCGGATTTGAATTCGGACGCGAGCCTTTCCCGGCGCTGAACGAAGAAGCATGTCCGGCGCAGAGCCCGGAAAAACGCGAGCGCTGTCCCCAGGACATGTTCGATCCCATTCTGGTG
>JANWHR010000093.1 GCA_025450355.1 Micropepsaceae bacterium | reverse complement strand
CCGGACAGATTTTCGTTGTGACAGCCTTTGCATGCGGCCGCAACGTAAGCGCCGTGCGCGGCCTCATCGGTGGCGGCGAAGGCTTGCGCGGGTGGAAGGCTGTGGTCGATCTTCTCCGCCGCATCCTGAATCATCCCGGAGGCATAAAGGAAGCCCACGATCAACGGGAACCGGAGTTCACCGGGCGTTCCCGCGACAGCAGGCATGGACCGCACATAGCCGATAATCGCGCCGGTATCGGCATCGGTCAGCCGGTTGAAATCCTCACTCGGCATGATTAAAAGGGGTTGGCCATTCGGTTTGACGCCGTGCCGGATCGTGCGCACCCAGTCCACAGGCTTGTAGTCTGAAGTCACGCTGCCCGCGCCCGGAGAAATATGCGGCGCTTTCACGAACATCCCGCCGGCGTCGATCACGACCTTACCGGCGCCATCGGCGCCATGACACTCGGCACAACCCCGCGATTTGTACAGATAGGCGCCCCGGTCGAGCGCCGTCTGGTCTGTCGGGACAGCGATCGCGGCGACGTCGATTTGAACGGTCCGGTGCATCTTCCTCGCGCTCCCGAACTGCGCAAAAGCGGCAGCCGCGGCGATGAGCACGACAAGCGCAACCACGATGCCGCCCAGAACCTTTAACAATCTCCGCATTGCGACTCCAATTATTCCGCCTGGACGGGACGGCAGCATGACGTCCGGTGACCCAAAGGCCAAACCGGTTGAGACAGAGATATAGCACAGGGGTGAAGTAAAGCGTCAGCGCCTGCGACACGATCAGACCTCCCGCGACTGCGACCCCAAGCGACTTGCGCACCTCACTGCTGGCCCCCAATGCCGTGCGCTTTTCCACCCCAAAATTTCGTCACGGACGAGGTTTCCAACCAGTGCCCTGGTTAATTAAGAATTGCACCGGATATTTGGCAGACCGAAACCATGATGACCGGGCCGGAAAACGAGCTGATGTGCCGGGTAGAAGGCACGGCGCCCATGGGCCAGGTCATGCGGCGGCACTGGCTACCGGCGCTGTTGTCCGAGGAGTTGCCGGAACCGGACGGCGATCCCGTGCGCGTGCGTCTGCTCGGAGAAGACCTTGTTGCCTTCCGCGATTCCGAAGGCAAGGCCGGGTTGATCGGCGAATTCTGTCCCCATCGCAATGCATCGCTGTTTTACGGACGCAACGAAGAATGCGGCCTGCGCTGCCTCTACCACGGTTGGAAGATCGCCGCGGACGGCACGATCCTTGAGATGTCATCAGAGCCGCCGGAGAGCAGCTTTGCGCGGAAGATCAGGCACACGGCCTATCCGGTCCATGAAGCCGCGGGTTTTATCTGGACCTGGATGGGGCCCATGGAAGAAATGCCGGCGTTTGAACCGCCGGTCTTTCAACCTTCACCGGAGACGAAGATCAGCATCTGCAAAGTAATCGTGAACTGCAACTGGGCGCAGATACTCGAGGGCGCGATCGATTCGGCGCACAGCTCCACATTGCATGCGTCGGACATGGTACCGGCGCGCGTGGATGGCGCCAAAGCCACGGACGAAAACTGGCTTCGTCCGTCAACGGACAAAGCGCCGCGGCTCCAGGTGCAGGCCACGGATTTCGGCTTCCGCTACGCCGCCATCCGCCGGCCCATCTTCAATGCCGAGAGTCACGAATACATCCGCATGACATTGTTTATCGCGCCCTACACGGTGTTGATCCCGCCGAACAATCGCTATCACGTCGCACTGCTGCACGTGCCGATGGATGACACGCACACCATGTTCCACTTCATCGCCTTTGGCGGCGACACCACGCCCGATCAGGAGAGCTGGCGCAAGTTCAACGCGCTGCAGGTGGGGATCGACGTGGATGAGTGCTGGCACAACAAACGCACACGCGAAAACAATTATCTGCAGGACCGCAAGGCGATGAAGCTCGGCAACTGGACGGGCGTGCCGGGCATTCCGAACCAGGACATCGTCATGTGGGAAACCATGGGGCCGATTGCGGATCGCAGCCGGGATCGCCTCGGCGCCAGCGATATCGCCATCATCCAGTTCAGGCGCCTGATGCTCGAAGCCGCAAAAGCCATGCAGTCCGGCACCCCGCCGATTGCGACAGACAAGACGCGCACGTCACACGCGAGCCTGCGCTCGTTTGAGGGCATGGTGCCGATAGGCGCCGACTGGCGCACGCTGGATACCCTGCCCACCGCCGCGGAATAACCGGGGGCGTTCACTGCCCATGCGCATCGATCCGTGCTAGGCTGAATCGGAAGGTGGTCCGGTCCAGCCGGGCCGCTGCGGGTCAAACACGCAAGGACTGCACCTTATGGTCAAAATTACCGTCAATGGAGTCGCGCATCAGATCGATGTCGAAGACGATACGCCGCTTCTTTGGGTGATCCGCGAAGACGTTGGGCTGACCGGCACGAAATTCGGCTGCGGCATCGCCCAGTGCGGCGCCTGCACCGTGCATGTGAATGGCGAGGCGGTTCGTTCCTGCTCTCTTCCCATCAAGAGCGTCGATGGTGCCCAAATTACCACCATCGAAGGACTTTCATCCGACAGCTCACATCCGGTGCAGCAGGCGTGGCTGACCGAACAGGTGCCGCAATGCGGTTACTGCCAGTCCGGCCAGATCATGGCGACGGTGGCGTTCCACAAGAAGACGCCAAATCCGACCGACGCAGACATCGATGCGAATCTCACCAACATCTGCCGTTGTGGCACATACGAGCGGCTCCGCCGCGCGGTCCATCGCGCTGCGGCCGTGATGCGCGGTTGAACGGGAGACAAAATCATGACCGACACGACACTCTCCCGCCGCCAGTTCGTCACCACCGCAGTCACTGCCGCAGGCGGATTTGCGCTCGGCGTTGGTTTCATGGGGCCGGCCAATGCGGCAAGCCTGAGCGTGCGCCCCTGGAATGACGACACCACGCGCTATCCTGGCGAGATCAACGCCTGGGTCGTGATCCAGCCCGATGACACTGTCATCATCCGCTACGGGCGCGCTGAAATGGGCCAAGGAAGCTTCACAGCCCTGCCCCAAATCGTCGCCGAAGAACTCGAATGCGATTGGGCCTTCGTCAAACCGGAATATGCGTCGGCCAACCGCAATTTCAGGGAGAACAAGGTTTACGGCAGTCTCGCCACCGGCGGCAGCCGCGCGGTGCGCGAGACCGGCGTAATCGTGCAGCAGGCCGGAGCAAGCGCGCGCGAACGCCTGATCGCCGCGGCCGCAAAGCGCTGGAACGTCCCCGCCTCTGAATGCGAGGCGGCGATGAGCAAAATCACCCACAAGCCCACGGGACGCGTGTTACGCTTTGGCGAAGTCGCCGCCGACGCAGCGGCGATAAAGCTGGACAAGGAACCGGCGCTGAAGCGGCCGGACCAGTATAAATTCATCGGCCGCCGGCTGGCACGGCTGGACGTGCCGCTGAAGATCAACGGCTCGGCGAAATATGGCATCGATCTGGAAGTGCCGGGAATGGTGCGCGCCGCAATCATGAAATGCCCCGTGTTCGGCGGCGTGGTGAAATCGGTCAATGAGGGCGCGATTGCCTCCCGGCGCGGCGTTCAGGTTGTAAAGCTGAAAGACGCAGTCGCCGTGGTGGCGGACCGCTATTACCGCGCGCAGTCCGCACTGAAGGCGCTGCCGATCGAATGGGATGTAGGACCTGCGGGCGCGACCAACAGCACGCAGTTTCGCAAGGCCTATCTCGACGCATTGGACGACAAAGGCGCGGTGGCACGGCACGACGGCAATGTCGATTCCGCAATGGCCGGCGCCGCAAAGACGATTGAATCAACCTATGACGTTCCCATCATCGCCCATGCCCCCATGGAGCCCCTCAACGCGATCGCACATGTACAGGCCGACCGCGTCGATGTCTGGGTGGGCACGCAGAACGCCGATCAGGCCCTGCAATTTGCCGCGCGGGCTTCGGGCATGAAGCCAGAGAATGTTTACGTCCACAACACCTTCGTGGGCGGCGGCTTTGGCCGGCGGCTTGGCCCGGATGAAGTGGCCCAGGCGGTTGCGGTTTCGAAGGCGGTTGGAAAACCGGTGAAGCTGGTCTGGACCCGCGAGGAGGAAATCCGCCAGGGCCGCTATCGCACCCAGGCCGCGATCCGCTTCAAGGCAGGCTTCGCCGCCGATGGCACGGCGGTCGCGCTCGATATGCGCAACTCGGCCGGAAGCGCCAATCCGGGTGCGGTGAAAGACGGCCTGGACCCGCAGACCACGCAGGGCCTCATCAATACGGCCTACAGGCTGCCGAATTACCGGGTGATCTCGATCCTCAAGAACACGCATGTGCCGCTTGGGCCGTGGCGGGCACCAGGCCACTCCCAGAACGTGTTCTTCATGGAAAGCTTCATCGACGAAATGGCCCATGCCGCGGGCAAGGACCCGGTGCAACTGCGGCGCGAACTGCTCGCCCATCGACCCGACTTCCAGCAGGTGCTGGATGTCCTGGTCGAGAAGGGCGACTGGGGCGAGCCGATGCCCCGCGGCAAGGGGCGCGGCATTGCCATTACCGAGGCTTACGACTCCATCGTCGGCATGATTACCGAGGTTGCCATCACCAATGGGCAGGTAAAGGTTGAGCGGGTGGTCATCGCCTGCGACTGCGGCACCGTGGTCAACCCCCGCGGGGTCGAGACACAACTTGAGGGCGGCATGATCTACGGGCTTTCGGCCGCGTTGTTCGGCAACATCACGATCCGGGATGGCCGCGTCGAGCAGGGCAATTTCGACACCTATCCGGTCGTGCGATTCAAGGACGCACCGAAGACGGAGGTGCATATCTCGCCGACGCCCGGCAAGCGCTGGGGTGGCATCGGCGAGCCGGGCGCGACCGTGATCCAGCCGGCGGTAACGAATGCGATTTTCGCCGCGACGGGAAGGCGCCTGCGCGCGCTGCCGATCCAGGGGCAGGACCTCAACGGAGCGGTGTAGGCTCACATGAACATTTTGTTCATCTGGCGTTCAGCGGGTGCGTAGCAATTTGATGATGGGGAGAGTATGACATAAGTGCACGGTGACGGGCGGGTCGGCCGTGCGCGAATGAGTGAATGGACGGTTAGCGATGTCCGACCTGCCACGGCCAGCGCCGGGATTGAACGGCGAACCGGAAACACCGGTCACCTTTCGGCGCGCGACAGCGGCTGATACGCCCTGTGAAAGCATCGGTGAAGCGCTGTACCGTGCGCGCCAGCGTAGCGGCAAAACCCTGATGCAATTTTCGCTGGAGCTGAAAATTGCTCCGCATCACCTGATCGCAATTGAGAACAACGCCTTTCACGAGTTGCCCGGCCGCGCCTATGCGATCGGGATTGTAAAAAGCTACGCCACCCGCCTTGCTCTCGAGTCCGAAGCT
>JANWHR010000092.1 GCA_025450355.1 Micropepsaceae bacterium | reverse complement strand
GGTTGTAATTGCAGTCGAGCTTCGCCTGCGACATTTCCGCCTGAAACGCGACATCGGCTGCCCGTGACATCGTCGCGGGGGTACCGCGCTTCAGCTTCGTCACCATCGCGGCATCGGACAGAACCGCGGTGGCTGGGCAGATCGGGCCGGGGCTGAGCGTGATTTGCGGAGTGCTGTCGAACAGTCCTCCCAAAGTTTGGCACCCCGTCAGCGGCAGAAAACCGGTAAACAGCAGCGGAACGATGAATCGGCGCATGGTACAATTTCCGGGCGGCAACGGGTCGCGTTTGGGGCCGGAACTGTACCGAAGCAGACCCGGGATTGAAAGCGGCGCAAACCGCGCGCGCAATTGCGGTGCAACGATTGATCAGCACTCCGGGAGAAGCGCAGGGCATGGCCGTCTATACGGATGTTTCTTTTGAAGAATTGAAGCTGTTTCTCGGCGCCTACAATCTCGGCGAACCGCACGTGTTCAAGGGCATTGCCGAGGGCGTGTCGAATTCCAACTATTTCCTTCAGACTTCGACCGGCAGCTACATTCTCACGCTTTACGAAGTCCGCGTCGAAGCTGAGGATCTGCCCTTCTATCTCGGGCTGATGGAGCATCTTGCCCAACGCGGCATTCCCTGCCCGATACCAGTACACGCCGATGACGGCCGTGTGACCGGCATCCTGAACGGGCGTCCGGCCGCCGTTTTAACATTTCTCGATGGCGTTTCCCTGCGGCGTCCAACTCCGGATCATTGCCATCTGGCAGGGCAAGCCATGGCCCAATTCCACGCCGCCGGTTCGCATTTCGATCAGCATCGCAACAACGCGCTGGGACCGGATGGCTGGCGCCAACTCGTCAATGACTGCGCGGCATCCGCCGATTCCATCGTTCCCGGATTGCGCGGCGTGATCGAAGAGGAAGTTTCAGTCCTTCATTCCCTGTGGCCGCGCGATCTGCCCGGGGGTGTCATTCACGCCGACCTCTTTCCGGACAATGTGCTGTTCGTCAACAACCGCATATCCGGAATCATCGACCTTTATTTCGCCTGCAACGATGCGCTGGCCTATGATTTGGCGGTCACGCTGAATGCCTGGTGTTTCGAGACTGACGGTGCCTTCAACGTCACGAATGGGCGGGCGATGATTGCCGGCTATGAGAGCCAACGCAAGTTCACGCCTGGCGAGCGTGCCTGCTTTCCGGTGCTTTGCCGCGGCGCCGCACTTCGCTTCCTGCTGACCAGACTTTACGACTGGATCAATCACAATCCCGCGGCTCTTGTACGGCCCAAGAACCCGAAAGAATTTCTTCGCCGGTTGCGATTTCATCGGGCGGTTACGGATTTCAGGGCATACGGATTTTGAGCGATCCTTCCGTTTCGGCCGGTGAAATTGTGCAAATCTTCACCGATGGCGCCTGCAGCGGAAATCCCGGACCGGGCGGATGGGCCGCGATTCTGCGCTTTCGCAATCACGAGAAGGAGCTCTTTGGCGGCGACCCCCAAACAACGAACAACCGCATGGAATTGATCGCGGCAATCAAAGGGCTGGAGGCACTGACGCGCGCCTGCACGGTCATGCTGTACACCGATTCCCGCTACGTGATGGATGGCATCACGCGCTGGCTGCCAAGGTGGAAAGCCAATGGCTGGCGGACGGCTGACAAAAAGCCGGTGAAAAACGGCGATCTCTGGATCGCACTCGATTCAGCAGCATCGCGCCACAAGATCACCTGGCGCTGGGTGCAGGGGCATTCGGGGCACCCGGAAAACGAGCGCGCCGATCTTCTCGCCCGCTCCGCCATCCCGCGGCGGTGAGCCGTTGTACCGTGGTCGTCGCGGCCGCATTTGCGGGTGAAACTGCTTTCACCCTGCCAAAGTATTCAGGCGGTGCGCAGTGCCCCAACGATGCCTCTCTGCTTCATCTTCAGCATTCCCAGGATGCCGATGAAGCCCGCGCCCGACAGGAACGAGTGCCACAGGAAATGCGTGCCGAATGGAATTGTGGAACAGACCGCAAGGTCAATGCTGCGAAAGGTCAGGCCAATGAGCGCGCAGGCGAGCGCCAGCCCGCCATAAGCGGCCGCTTCCCGCGAATGGCGCCAGGTGCCCGCGATCAGCGTCAGGGAAGCGAGGACGACTATTGGTGCGATGGCAACCCAACGCTGCACCATGCCCCAGTACGGCCGGGAAACGCGGAATCCCGCATAGAACAGGCCGAGGAATACCAACGCACCCGGAATGGACCACAGTCGCCGAGCCCAGCAGAAGATGAACCAGAACAGAAACAACAAACCCGATATCACCTCCCAGGACAGCCAGCGACCGTCGCGGAAGCCGTGCCACATGCCGCTGCCGATCCCGGTGAACACCGTCAGCATGCTGAGTGTATAAAGATCCCACGCGTGCGGATCGCGTTTCCACGTGTAGTAAAGGCCGACAAGGCCGAACAGAATGATGACGCCGTTCGAGATCGTGTTGACCGGCTCAACCGGAAATATGCCTGGCGTTGCGGACAGGTCCTCGCAATACACAGGCCCTGCATTCAACGGAATCATCGGAGCCGGATATGGCTCAGACTTGGGTCAGCATGTGGTCGCCGCCGGAAACGCCGAATGCACCGGGCTCCTCGATATTGAGCTTTTTCACCACGCCGTTTTCGACAAGCATCGAATAGCGCCGGCTCCTGTCCCCCATGCCGTGCTTGCTCATGTCCGCGTTCAATCCAAGCGCACGCGCGAGTTCGCCATTGCCGTCGGACAGCATGGTCACGCCTTCGGCCTTCTGGTGCTGTGACCAGGCGCGCATGACCGCGGGATCGTTGACCGCGGTGCAGGCGATGGCGTCAATCCCCTTTTTGCGCAAGGCTTCCGCATTGTTCACATAACTTGGCAGGTGCTTCGCCGAACAGGTGGACGTGAATGCGCCCGGCACCGCGAACAAGGCAACACGCCGGCCGCGGAAGAAATCATCGGTCTTGACTTCCTGCGCACCATTCCCGGTTACTTCTCTCACGGTAACGGACGGAACCTTATCGCCGACTTTGATCATGATGTTTTCCTTGCGTGGTGTGCCACGCGCTTTTAACCTAACTGCGCCGCTCCCGGAAGGCCGCGCGGGCAACTGAAGTCGCGCGCGCCCGGGCAAGGAACACGCGTGCAGATGGGCTCATCCCGCGACCGCAAACTGGACCAGGGCGAGAGCTTTCTCGAAGGCAAGCTGTTGATCGCTCTGCCCGGCATGGAAGACGAACGGTTCGCGCAGACCGTGATCTATATGTGCGCGCACTCGTCGAAGGGCGCGATGGGCATCGTCATCAACAAACCGATTCCGGGCCTCTCTTTCCCGGAATTGATGAAACAGCTCGACATCCAGACCACGCCGATGAGCGGGGATTTTCCCATTCTGTATGGTGGTCCGGTGGAAACCGGTCGTGGCTTCGTGCTGCACAGCGGCGAATATGAAGGAAGTGATTCCACGCTTCCGGTTTCGGAGGACATCTCCCTGACCGCGACGCTCGACATTTTGCGCGCCATCGCGGAAGGCCGGGGACCGAAACAGGCACTGTTCGCTTTGGGCTACGCCGGCTGGGCGCCAGGTCAGATCGAATCCGAATTCCAGAGGAACGGCTGGCTGCATTGCGAGGCCGACACGACCCTGGTGTTTGGCGTGCAACCCGACGCAAAATGGCGCAGCGCACTGCAACGGCTCGGCATCCCTCCATCGGGTCTCTCCGCCAACACCGGCCGCGCCTAGCAACAGCGGCGCGCGGCTACGTCGCCAACGCGGTGGCCAGCGGGCGGCGGCTGGTTTCTCCGGTTTTGCGGACGGTCACATCGGCAATCAGGCCGAGGCAATGTTCCGCCGCGTCCGAACGCCCGCCAATCGTCGCGCGCAATTCGCACCAGCGCGGGGCGCCACCGGTCAGGACCCGGAATTCCACCCGAAATGGCGTGTCCGGACGATTGCGCCAGGTGATCATGGATTGCCGAAAGGTGTCCCAATCTTCGGGTACAATCCGCTTCGTCCATACTTCCGTCCGGAGCTCCGCAGGGGCGGCGGCAAATCCGAAGAGCACGGCGGCTTCGGCGGACAGGGACAACTGGCCCGTTCCCAGATCGAGATCGAACACGCCCTGCTGCGACGCCGCGACCGCGGCAGCCTCCCACTCCCGTGCGATGACCTCATCCGTTGTTGTGGCCTGCTTGTCGTCATGCTCATGCACTTCGCGCAAACCCCGAAGGCGCCCTACGGAGTGCTCGACCGCCATGGTGCTTGCCAGCGCAACCAGCAGTGCGCCCGCGGCGGAAAAACCGCTGAGCGCCGCAGACGCTGTCAGATTGACGCCGAAGAACCCCAGTGCATTGAGCGCAGCCGCCGCGGTGACCAGCGCGAAGACGGTTGCCGCGGGCGCGAGCCGTCTTGCTGCTGCAACGCCAATCCTGCCGCAATGGGAGAGATAACCTGCCGCCGCCGCCGCACCGAGAAGCGCCGCAATCCGTACCAGCAGACCCGCAACCGGAGCCGCCGCATAGGCGACAACGCCCACGCCAATCACCAGGAGCGCCGCCCGGTCACGCCACTTGGCCGCATCGCGCCAAAACGCTTCGAAGGGCGCGACGTAATCGACAACCCGAATTGCGGCGGCGATGGCAAGCGACGTCCAGAGCGCGAACAGCGCATAAGGCCCACTGAGCGCCGCCAGACCCGTATCGTCCAAAAAGCCGGATGCCGTCAGTTCCGCCATCAGGACGGAAAACAGGAACAGGGTCGCCCAGCCCGCCAGCGGCCGTGAGGACAGTGCTGCGGACCCGGCGGCGAGAAGGGTACAGGCCGTCAGAAGGCCTGAAATCAAGCCATCCAGAATTGAGGTCTGGCGGTTATTGGCGACGAGTGCGGGTTCGGTCCACGCCAGCAGGGGATGCCGCCGCGTGGCATTCTCAAAATGCAGCGTAAGCGTGGAGTTGCGCCCCGCTGGCAGCAAAACGCGAAAAGCATTCGGCCCGAATGCGGGCGCACGCTCCACGATAATCGAAGGGTCCGACGGGACGACTTGCACGATGGTTGGCCGCGCCGGGAGTGGTTCGGAATTGAGTCCCGAACCCGGCGGACTGAACGACGTGAGCACGCGGGCAACCAGTGTCGATTGGCGGTTCTGAACCGCAAGGGTAAACCACGACCCGCGCGGATCACCCGGCTCGGCCACGCGCTCTGGCGTCAGGGACGGGCCTAAATCGATCACCGGTGGCGGCGCCGCAAAATCAATGGCTGCGGCCTGTTCTGCCGCAGAAACGGATGTCATCGCTGACCACAGTACACCGAACGGCAAAAGCGCGAACGCCAATGGCCGCCTCCACTGCACGGGCAAAATCACTGCCATGGCGACTCATCCTCCAGCAGGCCGAATAGCAGGTGATCGCGCCATTGGCCATTGATCTGGAGATAGCGTAAGGCGCGACCTTCCTCCCGGAAGCCGAGCTTTCGCAACAGATTTCTGGACGCTTCGTTTTCCGGAATGCAGGCGGCCTCGACGCGATGAAGCCCAAGCGGCCCGAACGCGAAAGGCAGCACGGTGCGAAGCGCGCCAAACATGCATCCCTGGCGGGCAAACGGCCGCCCAATCCAGTAACCGATTGCGCCGGATTGCGTTACGCCGCGGCGGACATTGGAAATCGTGCAGCCGCCGAGCAGGGCGCCATCGCTGCTGCGGAACAGCAAAAACGGATAAGCGAGGTCGTTGCGGATTTCGCGGTTGTAGCGGCGCAAGCGGCGGCGGAATGCGCTGCGTGACAATTCGTCCGTCGCCCAACTTGGCTCCCAGGGCGCGAGGAAACCGCGGCTTTCGTCCCGCAGCTTTGACCATTGCCGGTAATCGCGCATTTCCGGATAGCGGAGCGACAAACCTTCGCCTTGCAGTACCGGTTCGCGGCCCCCCGGATAAATCAGGCCCTTGATCAGCATGGCCGCCC
>JANWHR010000091.1 GCA_025450355.1 Micropepsaceae bacterium | reverse complement strand
CGGTGAATCCAGCGTGCCGCCTGTCACCAGCGTTCCGGTTCCCGAAATGATGTGGAAAATTTCCGTGACGGCGCTGTGCTCGGCCGCCGGGCCGAGCGGCCGCCCTCCGGTACGCGCGCGGTGCACGATGGAAATCCCAAGATTGTAATCATTATCAATGTTCAGCAACCGCAGCAGTTGATCGCTGTCCGGCTGGTTCGCCGTGCGCTCCAGTGCCGTGTCGATCTCCGGGCCCCGGATGTCCACCGCGGCATTGTCGGCAGGCACCGCCGCAACCGCCCCCGTCACTGCGACCAGCAGCAGGGCAATTCCCAACAGTCTCATGTTCCGAATCTCCCGTGCCGGGAGCGCGGAATTACTTGTGGTCGCGCTCGTCCAGCCAGGCGTAAACGCGTTTGACGCCCCTGAGGTCGGCCCCAGGTCCCTGGATTTGCGGAAAATATTTCGCATGAGCGGTGAGATCGACCCGCTGCGCCGCTTCCTCCGCCGGTACGCCTGCGGCCTTCAGTTTCGAAACTTGTGCGACCAGATCGGTGAGATAGGCCTGGAACTCGGAAATGATGGTTTTGTCGCTGAACGGCACGCCATGGCCGGGCAGATCGACGGCAAAATCGATGTTCTTGAGTTTGTCGAGTGTTGTCACCCATTCGTCGAAATAACCATCGCCCATATAGGCGATGCGGCTTTCCATCAGGTCGCCGGAGCAGACGATGCGTTCATTCGGCAGCCAGACGACCGTATCGCCGCCGGTGTGACCGCGCCCGAGGAACAGAAGGTCGATCTCGCGATTGCCGCGATGCAGGACAAGCTTGTCCGAATAGGTGACATTTGGCGGTGTCGGCCGGATGTCCTTCAGCTGCACGAGCACCTGCTGCGCCGCCAGCAGTTGCTGTTGCAGCGCCGCCTTGCGGTTCGGGTCCCGTTCGGCGGCGATCTGCCGGCCCAGATCGTCAATCTGCGCCGGTACGGCGTTGCCCTGTGAGGTCAGAAACGGTTCGCGGTGGAGCACATCGAATGTGGTGATGGCAGTGCGCACATAATCCTGGGCGATGATCTGCACACCGGGTCCGAAGGCGGAATTTCCGTCGGTATGGTCGAAATGCCAATGGGTGTTCACCACAAACCGGATCGGCTTGTTGGTCAGCATTTTGATGTCGGCAATGAAGGCGCGCGCCGCGGCAGGCGTCGTGCCGGTGTCCACGACCACAACGTCCTGGTCATTGACGATGACGACATTGTTGCTGCCGAAGCCGCCGGTTGCGTAATAGACGCCGTCGGCGATTTTCTCGAATTTGTAGGTCTTGCCCTGGATGACAGGGTAGGGGTCAGGTCCGCCGCTTTGCGCCTGCGCCACCGCAGCCCATGCCAGGGCCACGCCGCCAATCAGCAATGCCGCGAACCTCATCGCCGCCCTCCATTTTCCCGCCAGCATAGAACCTCCTCTCCCCTTGCGGGAGAGGGATGCAGCGCCCGCGGTTGCGCGCCGAACGCGCACTGGCGCTTGCCGGGTGAGGGGGGTCTGCTAGGATCTGTCCCAGGGCCCGGCCTTCTTCGCCGCCGCCAGCCGCTCCGTCACGCGCAGCCGGGCCGCGGCACGATCCACATCCGAAACGTAGATCAGCCCCGCAATCCGGCGCAGAAGTGCATCCTCTTCGGGATCAAGCACGCCATCGGCATAGGCCACTTCCCACAGCATCTCGATCAATCCGATCCGCTGCGCCGCATCCATCCGTTCCACGGCACGCCGCGTGAAGGGGTAAAGCTGGTTCGATCGCTCGTCGGTTTCGACGGCCTTGCGCATCAGTTCCTGTGTCTGTTCGGGGCTGAGCTGGAATTTCTGCGCCAGCAGCCGTTCGATCACACGGCGTTCGGCATCATCGAAACGGCTATCCATCCGCGCCGCTTCGATCAGCAGCACCGCGACTGCGATCTGCAGCCCGTCGCGGTCCTCCGGAGGCGCCGGTTCGGTCAGCAGCTTCACGATGCGGTCGAACATTCATGTTCACTGGCACAGCAGGCCGGGCCGCGCAACAACGGCCCTACCCGCGGCAGGTCATTGTTGGTAAGCACGGCGTTCCAGGGGCCTGTAGCTCAGCCTGGTTAGAGCCGGCCGCTCATAACGGTCTGGTCGCTGGTTCGAATCCAGCCGGGCCCACCAGTTGTGCGGCGGAATACCGCTCCATGGAACCCGTTGCGGCGGCGGCGCGCGCCTAACGAAGCCGTCCACTTTCGGTTATCTCCCGAGATTTTGGGCGATCATGTAATGAGACGGAGTTCTGCCATGAAGCTTGGATTCCAGCTTGAACGTTTTGGCGCGCAGCCTGCGGCGCCGATGGATCTGGTGCTGGGGGCGGAAAAGCTCGGTTTTGATTCCGTCTGGAGTTCGGAATCCTGGGGGTCGGATGCGGTGAGCCCCGTCGCCTGGGTGCTGGCGCGCACGACTCGCATCCGGGCCGGAACGGCGATCATGCAAATTCCAGCCCGCACGCCGGCAATGACCGCGATGACGGCCATGACCCTAAACGCGTTCTCCGGCGGACGCTTTATTCTGGGACTCGGGCCATCCGGTCCACAGGTGGTGGAAGGCTGGCACGGAGTCGCTTACGGCAATCCGCTGGAGCGCACGCGGGAATATATCGGGATTATTCGCAAGATCGTCGAGCGCGCGGAGCCTTTGACCCATGCGGGCCGGTACTACCAGATTCCATATCAGGGGACGGACGCAAGCGGTTTGGGCAAACCGCTGAAAAGCATCATCCACGGCGATCCGGCGCTGAAAATCTATCTCGCGGCCATTACTCCGGCGGGCATTCGCAATGCGGCGGAACTCGCCGACGGCATTTTCCCGATCTTTATGAGTCCGGAGCGTTTTGATGTGCTGGAGAAGCATCTCGCGGCCGGATTCGACAGAACCGGCGGCAAACGCAATCTGGCGAATTTCGACATCTGCCCGTTCGTGCCGGTTGCGCTGAACGACGATCTCGACACCGCGAGGCTCGTCGTAAAGCAGCACCTTGGCTTCTACATCGGCGGCATGGGTGCGCGCGAAAAGAACTTTTACAAGGACTACGCCACGCGCCTCGGTTACGGCGCGGCGGCGGCGCAGATTCAGGATTTGTTTCTGAGCGGCCGCCGCAAAGAGGCGATCGGGGCGGTGCCGAATGAACTGGTTGATGAAGTGGCGCTTGCCGGACCGGCGCAGCGCATCTCGGCACGCCTGCAGAGCTGGAAAACCGCCGCAGAAAAGCGGCAGGTCGATACATTGATACTCACCACCGGCATCACTCCCGATGTTCTGCCGATCGTCGCGACAGCGGCTGGCGTCAGCCCGGCATAACAGGTTTCCGGGGAACCCATAGCCGTCCATCTGGTTCATCTACCGGGGGTGCGGCTCGGGAGTTTCTTCAGCGGTGCAACGCGATGCGGCGCAGTTTGCGGGTGTTCCGGTCCTAACCCCTGCCCAGCGTTGCATGGCTGTAGTGGCAGATACCGAAACGCCAGCCGAACGGCATCTTCTCCGCCCGGCCGCCGGCGCGATTCTATTCTGGCGGCCCGCGCGCAGTTTGCAGGCCGTGCATTGGTTTTTGCTATCGCTCGCATTCGGACTTATGGCGGGCGCGTTTCTGCTCGCCAATAGCGCCTCGCCGCTGTTCCGCTTCTGGGCCGGCATCTCCCTGCTGGGATGTGAAATCCTTAACCTCGCCGGGCTGCAACTGGCCGGTCCGCGCGCGTTCAATTCGAGCCATGCTGAAATTCTCCGCGGCTTCATCGCGATTCTGACCGGATTTTTTTTCCTGCTCGGCGTCACCGAAGCGGCAGCAAGCCTGACCGGCTCGCTTTTCGTCTGGCTGCTTGGCCTGACCACGGGTGCGAGCATCCTTGTGCAAGCCGTCGCGTTCGATGGCGCCAAACGGCAATATGAACGGGCCGCTGGAGGTGCCGCGTCCGGCAGGCGCGAAACCCTGCTTGAAATCGCTGTGCGGCGGCAAAAGGCCGTGCTCCGCGGCAATGCGACCGAAGAACTGATCTGGCGCTGTTACGGATTCGTTCGCCGGATGCAGCAACAGCTCGTGCCGCGCGATCCCGCCGGTAGCGCGGATTGCTTCTGGCGGCTCAACCGCAGACGGATCGCGGTTTGGGCCATTTTGAGCCGGCGCATGAATTTCGTCTGGCTTGCCGCTGCGGCCATCGTGTCGGCGTTTGAGCCCGTCGCATTGTTTGGCGTGTTTTGTGCGATCACGGGCGCCGGTACTCTGCTGTTGCTGTTTTTGCTCGCGTTCGGCTGGAAATCCCGGAGCCCGCGTGCTTAGACGGCCATCCGCATTTCGGATGGGATGACGCGATGGACCTCGAACTTGCCGGCAAATGCGCCGTTGTGACGGGCGGAAGCCGCGGCATCGGCAAAGCGGTTGCGCAGGTGTTCGCCCGCGAAGGTACAAATGTCGCGCTGATTGCGCGCGACGTGCAGACCGCAAAGGCGGTGGCCGAAGAGATTGTTTCCCACGATGGCGTGAAAGTGGCCGCTTACCGCGCCGATACTGGTGACGATGGCGCGGTCGATGCCGCCATCGCACAGATCGCCGCGGATTTCGGGCGCATCGACATTCTGGTCAACGCGGCTGCGCAGCCGGGCGGCCAAAGCCGTCCGCCAAAACTGGCGGAAATCACCAATGAGCATTTTTGGGCCGACATGAACGTCAAGGTCATGGGATACCTGCGTTGCGCGCGCGCAGTTGCTCCGCATATGGCGCGCCACCGGTGGGGCAGGATCATCAATATCAGCGGTCTTGCCGCGCGCCAGACGGGTTCAACCATCGGCACCATGCGCAATGTCGCAGTCGCGGCACTGACGAAGAATCTTGCTGACGAGTTGGGGCCGCAGGGGATCAACGTCACCTGCGTCCACCCCGGAATCACCCGCACCGAAAAGACGCCAGGCGTCATCCAGCGTCAGGCGGACGCACTCGGCATCACCCCGGAAGAATTGGAGCTGCGCTGGGCGGGGCTCAATCTCATCCGGAGTATTGTAACCGCGGAACAGGTTGCGGACGTGGTTGCATTTCTCGCTTCGCCCCGGTCGGTTGCGATCAACGGCGATGCAATCGCCGCGGGCGGCGGTGTGCCGGGCGCGATCTACTACTGATTCAACCCGTTCAGCGCGGCGACCACGGCATCACCCATTTCGCGCGTCCCCACGCGGTTTTTGCCCGGCTGCATGATGTCACCGGTGCGCAGGCCCTGGTTCAGGACATTTTCGACCGCCCGTTCGATCAGCTTCGCCTCGTCCGGACGGTTCAGCGAATAGCGCAGGCACATCGCGAGCGAGAGGATGCAGGCGAGCGGGTTGGCGAGATCCTTGCCCGCGATATCGGGCGCGGTGCCATGGACAGGTTCGTACAGGCCGGGTTGACGGCCCGTTTTTTCATTCTTCGCGCCCAGCGATGCCGAAGGCAGCATGCCGATGGACCCGGTGCACTGCGCCGCTTCGTCCGACAGTACGTCGCCGAACAGATTGTCCGTGACGATCACGTCGAACTGTTTCGGATTGCGCACCAGCTGCATCGCGCAGTTGTCGGCCAGAATATGCGTCAGCTCGACGTCGCTGAATTCCGCGTCGTGTGTTTTCTGGACTTCCTGCCGCCACAACACGCCGGTATGCATGACATTGGACTTTTCCGCCGATGCCACCCGGTTCGTACGCAGGCGCGCAAGACCGAACGCCACGCGCGCGATCCGTTGCACCTCGCCGGTCGTATAGACTTGGGTGTCCACCGCGCGCCGCGTGCCATCATTGAGTTCGATGATGCCGCGCGGTTCGCCGAAATAAACGCCGCCCGTGAGTTCGCGTACGATCAGGATATCAAGGCCCGAAACCACTTCCGAGCGCAGGGTCGAGGCATCTTTCAGCGCGTCGAAACACAGCGCAGGGCGCAGGTTTGCAAAAAGCTCGAGGTCCTTGCGCAAGCGCAGCAGGCCGCGCTCCGGTTTCCGGTCGAACGGGTTGTTGTCCCATTTCGGCCCGCCAACCGCGCCGAACAGCACCGCATCGGCGGCATGGGCCAGCCGCATCGTCGCTTCGCTGACCGGAACGTCTTCGGCATCCAGCGCCGCGCCACCCACCAACCCGCTTTCGGTTTCAAAACGGATTCCCCGTTCTGTGCCCATCCAGTTGAGCACGCGCCCGGTTTCGGCCATCACCTCGGGACCTATGCCGTCTCCGGCCAGCAGCAAAATCTTATGACTCATCCTTGCATCCAATAGATACCCTCTCCCCTTGCGGGAGGGGGCGGGGGGGGGG
>JANWHR010000090.1 GCA_025450355.1 Micropepsaceae bacterium | reverse complement strand
GAACAGCCCGACAATCGATCCCGCAAGCGTCGCGTCATCCCATTTGCCCTGTGCGATATGCACCGCAAACTGCGTGCTGTTCCCGCTCATGAAGGACACGAACAGATGTCCGAGCGTAAGGAACCCGATCGCGTCCACATCGCCGGCAACCGCCACCAGGAACAGGGCAAGCGCCAGCCGTTGAATATTTTCGCGATCCATCGCCAATCCTGCGGTCTGGTTCAACACCCGAACCGCATGGCAACGCAGCGGAGCGCCGGAACAAGTCGGCAAAAATGGCGTTGTCGGCATCGCCAGCCGCGTAGCCGTATTTTTCCCCCGCGAGCGATATGCCCGAAACGGTTTGTGATCACCTTGTTCAGCTCCTGCAGGACTGGGGCGTGGACAGCGTATTCGGCCTGCCGGGCGATGGCATCAACGGGCTGGTCGAAGCCTTTCGCAAAACGAAAGACCGCGTCCGCTATATCCATTGCCGGCATGAGGAAACCGCTGCGCTGGCCGCATGCGCCTATGCCAAGTTCACCGGGCGTCTGGGCGTCTGTTTTTCCACCGCCGCGCCCGGCGCGGTCCACCTGCTCAACGGGCTCTATGACGCCAAAATCGACGGTGCGCCGGTTCTGGCCATAACCGGAATGACCTATCACGACCTGATCGGAACTCATTACCTTCAGGATATAAACCAGGACTATCTCTATCAGGACGTCGCAATTTACAATCAGCGGGTCATGGGGCCCGCCCATGTCGCCAACGTCGTGAATTTCGCCTGCCGCGCGGCGTTGTCGAATTCGGCAGTCGCGCATGTCGCAATCCCGATCGACATCCAGGCCATGCCGGCCAGCGCCGAGCGGCGCTTCAAGCGCAATGTCAAAGGACACACGTCGGCCAGTTACCAGTCGCCGAAACGCACGCCCGATCCCGCGCTGATTGACGAGGCGGCAGAACTGCTGGGCCGGTGCAGCAAACCGGTGATTCTGGCCGGTGCCGGAGCGCGCGGCGCCGGACGGGAACTGGAAGAAGCGGCCGAGCGCTGGGGCGCGCCCATCATCAAGGCGCTGCTCGGCAAGGATTGCGTTCCGGATGACAGTCCCTATGCGATTGGCGGCATTGGCGTGGTGGGGACGCGCGCGGCCGTCAACGCGCTGAAATCCTGCGACGGCCTGCTGATTGCGGGAAGCTGTTTTCCCTATATCGAGTTCCTGCCAGTACCCGGCCAGGCGCTTTGCGTCCAGATCGATCACAAGCCCGAACACATCGCGTTGCGCTATCCCGCCGATATCGGACTGGTTGGCGATGCGCAGGCAACTTTGCGCGCGCTGCTCGCCAAACTGCCGCGCAACAACGACCGCGCCTTTCTGCAGAAGGCTCAGGCGGAAATGAAAGAATGGCGGGCGCTGATGGACGAGCGCGCGAGTTCGGATCACAAGCCGATGCGCCCGCAGGCCGTGTCGCGGCATTTGCCCGAACTGCTGGACGACAATGCCATCATCTGCGGCGATTCCGGAACCGTCACGACATGGCAGGCGCGCATGGAACTGCGGGCGGGCCAGAAATTCTCCTTCAGCGGAACCATGTGTTCGATGATGGCGGCGCTGCCCTATTCCATCGGCGCATCAGTCGCCTATCCGGGGCGGCAGGTCGTGGCGTTCACCGGAGACGGCTCGCTCACCATGATGATGGGCGAGCTGGCAACGCTGGTGCAGTACGGATTGCCGGTGAAAGTCGTGGTGATGAAAAACAACACGCTTGGCCTGATCAAATGGGAGCAGATGCTTTATCTCGGCAATCCCGAATACGGCGTGGACCTGCAGCCGGTGGATTTCGTGAAAGTCGCGGAAGCCTGCGGTGCGCAAGGGGTGCGCATCGAGGAACCGGCGCGCTGCCGCGAACAGCTCAAGGACGCGCTCAACCGCCCTGGCCCCGTGGTCATCGAATGCATCGTCGATCCGCTCGAACCGCCGTGGCCGCCCGTGATCACCAGCGACGAACAGAAACAATTGCTGACGGCGATGGCGCGCGGAGAAGTGAACCGCAGGCCGATCGGACTGAGCATGGGACGGCACGCGGTGCAGGAATTCGATTTTGCGGCGAGCCCCTTTGGGGTGCTGGGCCGCATCGCCGACAAGATCACCGGCAAGACCGGTGAGGATTAGCGTGAACGCCTTTAAGGCCGCCGGGCGCGCGACCGTCAGATCATCGGGAAAGCCAGACACGCGCGAATTCCGGCGATCGCTGGTGCGCGACCTCAACCGGGCGCTGAAACGCGACGTCAGCGGCGAGGTCCGTTTTGATCCGGGATCGCGCGCGCTCTACGCGACCGATCTTTCGATCTACCGGCATGTTCCGGTCGGCGTCGTGATTCCCCGCAACGTGGCCGATGTCGAGGCCGCCGTTGCCGCCTGTCGCGAACGCGACATCCCGATTTTGGGCCGCGGCTGCGGAACCAGTCTTGCCGGTCAGACCTGCAATGTGGCGGTCGTGATCGACTTTTCGAAATACATGAACCGGCTGCTTGCGCTCGATCCGGAAAGCAAAACCGCACGCGTGGAGCCGGGACTAATCAATGAGCAATTGCGCGAGGCCGCAAAACAGCACGGGATGACCTTCGCGCCCGATCCCGCAACCCGGAAATATTGCACGCTTGGCGGAAATATCGGCAACAACTCCTGCGGCGCACACACGGTGATGGGCGGCAAGACCGTCGATAATGTCGAAGAACTCGACATTCTCACCTATGACGGCTTGCGCATGCGCGTAGGCCCCACATCCGAGGATGTGTTTCATCTGATCCAGCGCGGCGGCGGCAGACGCGCCGAAATCTATGCGCAACTGAAACGTCTGGCGGCGCGCTATGCCGGGCAGATCCGCCAGCGCTATCCCAAAATCCCGCGCCGCGTCTCGGGCTACAATCTCGACGAGCTGCTACCCGAAAACAACTTCCATGTGGCGCGCGCGCTCACCGGATCCGAAAGCACCTGCGCGATCACTTTGGCCGCGACCGTCCGGCTGATTGATTTTCCGCCGGCGCGTTCCCTTCTGGTGCTGGCCTATGAAAGCTCGCCGCAAGCCGCCGATGAAGTTCCCGAAATCCTGACCTATCGGCCGCTGGCGCTCGAAGCATTCGAATACCACGTGATCGAGAATCTCCGCCGCAAGGGGAAGAGTGCTCCGGGTGCGGAGCTTTTGCCCAAAGCCGGTGCCTATCTTCTGGCAGAATTCGGGGGCGAAAGCCTGGAGGCGGCAAAGGACGCAGCCGAAAAGGCCTTTGCCACCCTGAAGCGCTCCGGCGGCAGTGCTTTCGACATGCGCCTGTTCGAGACCGAAGAAGACCAGACTTCGATCTGGGACATTCGCGAGAACGGCGTCGGCGCGAGCCACATCCCGATCGAAGAAGAGGCCTGGCCGAGCTGGGAAGACGCCGCCGTCCCGCCGGAGCGACTTGGCGCGTACCTGCGCGATTTCGAGAAGCTCAATCGGCGTTACGGCTACCGCTACACGCTGTTCGGCCATTTCGGTGACGGCTGCGTGCACGCACGCATGACCTTCGGCCTGCGGACGCCTGAAGGCATCCGCAAATTTCGCGACTACATGCAGGAAGCCGCCGATCTTTGCCTCTCCTATGGCGGATCATTGTCGGGCGAGCATGGCGACGGGCAGGCCAAGGGCGAGCTGCTGCCGAAAATGTTTGGCAACGAACTGATCCAGGCGTTCCGCGAATTCAAGACGATCTGGGACCCGAACTGGCGCATGAATCCCGGAAAGCTGATTGATGCGCGCCCGCTCGATGCCGATTTGCGTCTGGGTCCCCATAGGCTCGCGCTGCCGCACACCGAATTCAGCTTCGCCGAAGATGCGCATTCGTTTGCCCGCGCGACCGAACGCTGCTTCGGCGTAGGCAAATGCCGCGGACTCGGCGGGCAAACCATGTGCCCCAGTTTTCAGGCCACGCGCGAAGAACAACATTCCACCCGCGGCCGCGCCCATCTGCTGTTCGAGATGATGCGCGGCGAGACCATCACGGATGGCTGGCGCAGCAAGGCGGTGCGCGATGCACTCGATCTCTGTCTGCAGTGCAAAGGCTGCAAGCACGATTGCCCGGTTTCGGTGGACATGGCGACTTACAAGGCCGAGTTTCTCTCGCATCATTACCGCGGACGCATCCGGCCCCGCTCGGCCTACAGCATGGGGCTGATCTACAACTGGTGCCGGGTCGCGATGCTTGCGCCAGGGTGGGTGAACGCCACCTTGCGCGCGCCGGCGCTGGGTCCCGCAATCAAATGGATCGCGGGCATCTCGCAGGCGCGCGAGGCGCCCGCGTTCGCGCGGCAAAGGTTCCAGGACTGGTGGAAGCGCCGTCATTCGCCCCGATCCAGCGACCCCACGCTTCCGGCCGTCGTCCTGTGGCCGGATACGTTCTGCAATCATTTTCTTCCGGGCACGCTCAAAGCCGCGGCAAGGGTGCTGGAAGACGCGGGATACCGGGTGATCATTCCGCAACAACGGGTCTGCTGCGGCCGGCCTCTCTATGATTTTGGGATGCTGCATCTCGCGCGGCGCAAACTCGAACACACGCTCCGTGTACTGCAGCCTGCGCTGCGCGCGAATCTGCCGGTCGTCGTGCTGGAGCCAAGCTGCCTTTCGGTGTTCCGGGATGATATGCTGAATCTGATGCCGGCCGACCCTGATGCGCAAAGACTTGCGCGTCAGGCAAAGACATTGAGCGAATTGCTGCTCGCCACGCCGGACTGGCGCCCACCGCGCCTCGAGCGCAAAGCCGTCCTGCACATGCACTGCCACCACAAGGCCGTGCTGAATCCGGACGCCGAACGCAAACTGCTCCGTTCGATGGGACTGGAGATCGAGGCGCCGCCCGCCGGATGCTGCGGTCATGCCGGCGCTTTCGGATATGAGGCGCAGCATTACGACGTGTCGATGCAGATCGGAGAGAAGGTTCTGTTACCTGCCATTCGGAATACAGGCCACGACAGGTTGATCATTGCAGATGGCTT
>JANWHR010000089.1 GCA_025450355.1 Micropepsaceae bacterium | reverse complement strand
GTGCGGTTGGGCAGAATGGGCCCATTCCGCTCCGTATCCGGCTCACCGAACATCGCATCGCGCTCGGCGCGCTGTACCAGCCAGGTGCATCCCGCGAAAGCGTTGGCATTGGCGACATGGTCATTGTGGTAATGCGACATTGCCAGATACTTGATGTCCGCCGGCGTGTAACCGATGGCCGCGAGTTGTGGCAGAAGCGGTTTGCTCACCGTAAAGGAGCGGTCTGTCGTCGGACCGGCGGTAACGAGCGCGGCATCCGGAATTTCACCGGTGTCCCACAACAGGGCGCCGTCCGGATGGACAATCAGAAAACATGGCGTGAACATATCGGACGGAATTTCGCCGTGTTTGAAGCCGAATTCCTCAGCCGTCACCCCGTCGATTTTGCCGCAATCAAGCACATAGAGACGCACCACTCCCTGCGTTTCGTGCTGATCGAGGCTGGATTTGATTGCTTTGTTCATGGCGCCCTCCGGAAGGCGCACAACCTATGCGAAGAAATTTCAAAGCTCAATCAGGAAGCGACCGGGGAAGGCACAGGCGCTGGACCTGCACGGCACGATCCGCCGGGATCGCAAGGCGGGGAACGTGCCTGGGCGCGAGTTCCCGCAATGCGTTCAGGACGCGAAATCCTTCCATGTCCGGGAAAAGAAGAATGGGCGAAGCTTGCCCCGCCATCGTTTTCGCAAATTGGTCATAGATGCAGGGTTGAAACCTGGCATGGACCGCCTGAACGCGGCTTTCCTCATCTTCGCCGGCGCCCGCAAACAGATGATACGCGGCCGCGATGATCGCGCCCGCCGGCTCATCGCGCAGAATAATGAGTGCGCCTGAGTGCCGCGGCGGCATTTCCGGCAGCGTTTCCGCAATGGCGGCATCGCCCGCCGTTACGATCCCATGACCACCATGCACGATTGCATTCGTTATTGTGGCGAAGCCAGGCGTGTCCTGTGATATCCATGCGGGCGTGATTTCAGCCAAAGCGGCGATGCGATACTGGCGGTTCGCAAATCCCTCATTGCCATGACGTTCTGGCACAGCCGTCCCCCGCCACAGGGCGTGTGCGGCACGGCAGATCTCGAACCAGGCGAAGGAAGCCGTGGTTGCATCTTTGTAGGCGCTGAAGCAGTCGATGTATCCTTTGAGAAGCCCAGGCTCCAGCATTTCGACTTCGCCTGCCCGTCCGTCCCCCGCCAGCGTCACCCACAACAGCGTCGCATCGCCGTGCCGGCGGAGGGCCGCATGCAACGCCGTGATTTCGCCGATCGACGCCGTTGCCGATTTGCGGGTGAATATCTTTTCTGCGGCGCAAAGATCCTCGCGGAATTTTCGCGCCAGATATTGCGTCACGCGGGTCTGCTGGCGTCGCAGCCGGTCGATATCGGCTTCGCCCTTCCGGTAGAAGGTGTGATAGCGAAAGCCGTAATCCGGGATATGGACGATCAGTTCGTCATTGCAGGCAATTTCGATTTCCGGCCCGGAGAAGTTATCGAAATCGGCAAACCCGTTGCCGATCACACGCAAAAGAGCGTCAGCCGACACGGAATTAAAGCGGAAGAAGCCGAGCTGCTCGACTCCCAGGCTGCTCTGGACCAGCCCAAATTCGCAATTGTCCCCAAGGCTTTCGAATGCACGCAAAATATCGCTGTCGGTCATGTTATTTCGCTAACGCATTGTGCTGGATCAGGCGAACCAGATCGCCGACAGTGCGTAACGCGTCGAGGTCCCGGGTACGGAACCGGACCCGGAAGCGTTCTTCCACCGCGACCAGAATCTCGATGTGCCTGAAGGAATCCCAGCCGGACACATCTTTTGCGCTGATGCTTGCATTGAGCACAATGTCATCACGGTCAAAAATATCCGCAAAGACGTCCCGGAGCGCCGCATAGATCTGCGCCTCGTCCATGGCCTAACCTTGCCGCAACGCAATGCAACTGTTCAGTGGCGTGAAACCGGACAAATTCAACGTGCTTCGCATGGCCCCGTTGACGGTATTTGCAATGGGTTGAAAACCAAGTTTGTCATAATGATTGGCGACGATCTTATTTCGCTCTGAAGCAATGTATTCCCCGATCAGGCGCCCTGCACCCTGGTCTTTCGCCGCCTGCGCGACAACGTTCAGCATGGCGCGTTCGACGCCCCGCCCCAGTACGCGGCAACTCATGAGCCACGTATCGAGGAGGCAATCGCCTTTCCCGATGCGGCCGATGACTATGGCGATCACGCCATTGTCGCCAAAGCGGTCGAGCAGCCGAAATTGCAGCACCAGTGCTTTTTCGTCTGCCATGAGAGCGGCGATTTCGCTTTCACCATAGCGGCGGCCGGCAAGATTGAACTGATTGGTCTTGCCGATGAGCTGTACGGCGCGTTGAAGGCCCAGGCTATCGAGGCGGCGCCAGACCAGCACCATCTCGAGGCTGCGCAAATAGGCCTCAAGATTCTCCGAGTTGGCGAGCGCCAGCTTGCGTGTCCGGTTCTGGCGATAGGCGGAGTTGCGTTCGCGATCTTCCATTGTCACGGCAACCGCCTCGAAATAGCCAGCATCCGCAAGCGTGCGCGGGTAGGCAACCGGATCGTCGGGCAGTTCCGGCACGGCAATTTCCACCGCCGCATGACGGATGAATGCGCGCTCGAAAGGGCTGTCATCGACGAAGACCATGGAATCGGTTCCAATATTCAGCTCAACCGCAATCGCGCGCAGATTGCCGGGCTTGTCGTTCCAGTTCGTCATGAAGATGGCGAAGTCGTCGCGCCGCAGCACCATATCCGGATGCCGGTCGAATGGTTCGAGCGCCTTGGCTTCGTCGTTTTTGGAACATGCCGCAAGGATGATGCCGCGTTGCGACAGCGCGCGGACATATTTCTGGAACACGACGTAGGCCTCACCAAGCGCGCTGCCCTGGCCAAGGGTCAGTCCTTCCACCCCAACTTCGCCCACCTCTCCGCCCCAGATGGTGTTGTCGAGGTCGAGCACCAGGCATTTCGAGGAAAGGCCCATCCGGGCGGCGAGGACCCGAACCACGAGATCGCCGTAGAACGGTGCGGCGGCTGGCGAAACCTCCTGTCTCGCATGGCGCCAGAGAACCGGATTGTGCCACCCATCCATCCCATCGCTTGAGACCCGGTCGTCGAGCGCGAGCAGATCGACGCCGGCATCATCTGCCATACTGCGCAGAGCCGCATTGTACCGCGAAACAAAATTTGCCGGCGATCCCGGCAGGCGGTGTTCATTGTTACCCATGAGGTGCGCATGGTGCGGAATGGCGGTTTGCTGAATGACCCGGCAGCGCAGCTCTTCGCGCGCGATCCGCCAACATGCGCGCAGACGTTCCGCCATGTCTTGGAGCGCGTCGCCGGAACCGGGTTTCGACCGCGTGTCATCCAGGGCGGAGGCGATATGCTCAGCATCAAAGGCAAAAAGCACCGTGTCCGGTGCAAAGGCGCGCAGGCCGGAGGTTGGGTCGCAAAGCTCCTGCCAATATTGGCCGAAGGGGTTCTCATAAATCTCGATCCAGACGCCCCGCCGCAACCCGGCGACCCGGATGGCGCCGTGCAAATGCGACGTGGTCGAAGACCCGAGAAGCGCAAGGCGCACATGCCGCCCTTTCCGGCGAGCGGCTTTGCTGTCGAAATGGCGCCGCGCGATCGTATCAAGCGCGTTTGTTTTGGAGAAATCGAGCCTCAGATTCGCCAGTGCAACGGCGCTGCTCCACGCCGGTTCGGAGCTCTCGCTGAATTCCCGCAACTGCTCGCGCCACGCGCTCGGGGGCGGCAACCAATAAAGCTCCGGCATTGTTAACCCGAATCGTTTGCCTCGCTGCCGTTGCAACAGCAGGTGATACTCAGTTGAAAAAGGAGTCGAGATATTGTTTCGCCTCAGCGGCCCCTGCAATCAGGCCTTCGCCGATGCCATCTTTCAGCAGTTCCGCTGCACCGAATTGGTCGAAATCCACCCGCGTGTATCTGTTTACCAGCGCGCGATAATCAGGCTTGATCGCCTCCACCGCAAACAGATCAATTGCCTGTCCCGTTAATCCCTTTCGCCGGCAAAGTTCGAACGCAAGCTTCACTTCGTCCATCTGGCCGATGCATTCGAAAGGCAGATGGCTTTCCAGCCCGAGCATCTGCCGGAAAATTTTCATGTTCCCGGTCGTGTCGAACAGGTTCTCATCGAAAATCGGCAAGACGGCTTCTTCCGGCAAATAGGCAAGGTAGTTGAGCCAGACATAGACGCATTTCGCGCAGCGGCGGCACCATGGCTTCAGCAGGTTGCAGGAATGAGCGAAGGGGAGCGCGTCGAGATGCTTTCTCAACATGTTGAAAATGACCACATCATAGATGGGCTTCAGCGCGCTGAAGTAAGTCAGGCCGCGGACCAGACGCGTCGAGATATACTGGTTCAAAAGCGTTTCGGCTTGTGCCGACTTGCCCCACTGGTGATTGACGTCTTCGCCTGTTCGTTGCCAGCGAACCTGCCCCGTATCAGCGCTCTTTTCATGCGCCAGCGCGATGTGCGTGTATTGATGGTGAACAACATAGGGCAGCGCGGCGAATATCGAACTCGGTGTTTCCGCTGCCGTGAGTGTCCCTGATCGGACGCGATCCCCAAGCGAGATTACGGGGGAATCCAGAAAGTCGTCATAGATCCATTGCCGGCGGTGGTGTGCCGGTTTGCAAAAGCGGATCAGCGCATCGAGCATGTCGTGCTGATGCCTGGCCGTGCCATAGATTGACGAGGAATAGGACAGAAGATCGTAGCCGCCAGGGAGGGTTTCCAGCAATTTCGCCGCGACAAGGCTGTCCTTGCCGCCGCCAAAAAAGCTTAACACTCTGGCTGTCGCGGGTTCGGCAGGCAGACTGAACGCCGGCGCATCGCCGGCAGCTCCCCCAATATCGAACGACGGCC
Source organism: Micropepsaceae bacterium (assembly GCA_025450355.1). Taxonomy (GTDB): domain Bacteria; phylum Pseudomonadota; class Alphaproteobacteria; order Micropepsales; family Micropepsaceae; genus CAIYRG01. The sequence continues at coordinate 2,389 of JANWHR010000089.1, read as the reverse complement.
CGTGATAGTCCGGGTCGTCATTCTCGAAGCGCCACTGGGCCCAGACATTCCGGAACACTTCACGCCAGAGCCCGGCGAATTCGGGCGTTACAAATCGCGCGAAGCGTCCCCAATCAAGGCGTTGCGGCCGCAAGCTGCAGATCTTGTTGATCTCGAAAGCCGCGACATGGAACAGAAGCCGTTCGATCTGCTCCCCGCCATGGATCTCCGCCATCTCGTCGAAGTCGACGCTGTCGTACCAATAGCTTGTCGTGAACCGCATGCGATCGGCGGCGAAGCGGGCGACGAGTTGATGTCTGGACCAGGTGGCGTCGAGAAGAGAAACCGTTTCAACCAACCCCGCCCCCGCGCAATTTTCCAAACAGCGGCACGCTTTTACTCAAATTGCCGGAAGCGTTCCACAACGGCCCATGAAGGAAATCAACCCGGTCCGGGATGATTCGGTGATTGTTCCGATGCGAAATTTGCCGGAATGCGCTATTTTGGCGCGCCATTTGCGCCGCAGCTTCATTGAAGGGAGCCGGTTGATGCCCAGAAGCACTTTTTGCGCTGCCATGCTCACCGCGAGTTTCACGGCCCTCGCCTGTGCCGCGCCCGTCAATGGAGCAGTAGCGCAAGGCGCCACGGCTAAAGTTAAAATCGAAGCTTCCGATATCGGTGGGGTCGTCACGGGAGCCAAAGGTCCCGAAGCCGGGGTGTGGGTGATCGCTGAAACCAGGGACTTGCCCACGCGATATGTGAAGATCGTGGTGACGGATGATCAGGGCCGTTATCTGCTGCCCGATCTGCCGAAAGCCGCCTACGATATCTGGGTCCGTGGATATGGGCTCGTCGACTCTCCGATGATAAAAACGCGGCCCGGCAAATTACTCGATTTGAAAGCCGTTTCAGCGCCATCGCGCGCCGCCGCCGCGCAATATTATCCGGCGCAATACTGGTATTCGATGCTGAAAGTACCTGCGGCGAATCTGTTCCCCGGCACCGGCCCAAACGGCAACGGCATGTCGCAGCAAATGCCCGATCAGGGTCTCTGGTTGCGTTATCTGAAAACCGACGGCTGCAACTCCTGTCACCAGCTGGGCGACACGGCGACCCGTACCATCCCGGCCGCGCTGGGCCACTTCAACACCGGTGCGGAAGCCTGGGAACGCCGCCTGCAATCGGGTCAGGCTTCGAGCCTGATGATGGGCGCCATCGGGCGTTTCGATACGCAAAGAGCACTGGCGCTGTTCGGCGACTGGACGGATCGCGTCGCCAAAGGCGAATTGCCGCGAACCGATCCGCCGCGCCCCGCCGGCATCGAACGCAATGTCGTCGTGACGGAATGGGACTGGAATACGCCACAGGCCTATATGCATGACGAAATCGCCACCGACCGCCGCAATCCGACGGTGAATGCGCACGGCATTATCTATGCCGCAACCGACTGGAGCTCCGATTTCATCCCCTGGCTTGATCCGGTGGACAACAAGACAGGCCTGCTGAAGACGGAATGGCGCGATCCGAAGACGCCAACCACAAAAACCGATCCGATCTACGGCGCATCCGCCTATTGGGGGATGGAGCCGATCTGGGACAGCCACACCGTCACCCATAATCCAATGTACGACAGCAAGGGCCGGCTCTGGCTGACGGCCCGCATTCGTCCGCAGAACGATCCCGCATTCTGCAAGGCGGCAAATAATCCGTATGCGAAGGTGTTTCCGCTGTCGCATTCGGGCCGCCAGACGGAAGTCTACGATCCGCGGACACGCAAGATCGTTATGATCGACCTGTGCTTCACCACGCATCATTTGCAGTTCGACCCGAATGACACCCTCTGGTTCAGCTCGGGCGGCGGCGCCAGCAACGACGTCATCGGCTGGCTTGATGTGAAGAAATGGGATGCGACCCATGATGACCAGGCCAGCCAGGGGTGGGCGCCTTTCATCCTTGACACGAACGGCAACGGTAAACGCGACGACGGATGGGTCGAGCCAAAGGGCAAGATGAATCCGCAAAAGGACATGCGGATCGTCACCGGCATGTACAGCGTCAGCCCGAATCCGGCCGACGGCTCGGTCTGGGGTACGGTGCTCGGTTTCCCCGGCGGTATCGTTCGCTACGATCCAAAAACGCAGCTGAGCGAATATTACGAAGTGCCGTGGAAAAACGCGAAGACGAAGGAAGCAGGGTTTAGCCCGCGCGGCGCGGACGTCACCACCGATGGCGTGGTTTGGACCGTGCTGGCGAGCGGTGATCTCGCGAGCTTCGACCGCCGTCTGTGCAAGGGACCGCTGAAGGGCCCGGCTCTGGCCGATCCGCAGAACCTGTGCCCGGAAGGCTGGAAGATTCACCACATGCCCGGACCCGCGTTTGAGGGTCTCAGGCAGGGTCAGCCCGGCGCCGT
>JANWHR010000088.1 GCA_025450355.1 Micropepsaceae bacterium | reverse complement strand
GAATCCTGAGTGAAATCATCCGGCAGTGGTCCACGCTGCATCCCGAATTTTCCTTTCTGCCGCGCAAATTCAAGATTTGCGTCATTGCCTCGGAGCATGACCGCGCCGCGCTCCTGAGCCATGACATTGCGATCCAGGCGATTCGCGATACTGAGGGCGAAATCGGCTATCGCGTGTTCGTGGGCGGCGGGCTGGGGCGGACGCCCTATCTCGCGCTGGAAGCGGACAGCTTCGTGCCAAAGCGCCACATCCTCGCTTTTCTGGAAGCGATCCTGCGGGTCTATAACGAAGCGGGGCGTCGCGACAATCTGTGGAAAGCACGGGTAAAAATCCTCGTCCACCAGATCGGGATCGAGGACATGCGGCAACGGATCGGGAAGGAATTTTCCGAGATCAAGACTTTGGGCACACTGGATCTGCCGCCCGCGGAACTGGAGCGCATTGCCGCCTGTTTCGCGCCGCCTCCATTCGAGAACCTGCCCGCCGATTGCGAAACTTTCGAAACCGCAAAGCGTCAATCGCCGGAATTTGCGGCGTGGTCCCGGACCAATCTGCATCCGCACAAAGCGGCGGGCTATGCACTGGTCACCGTCTCGCTCAAGGCCGTCGGCAAGACTCCGGGAGACTGCACCTCGGAGCAGATGGAAGGTCTTGCGGATATCATGGATGATTTCGGATTTGCAGAAATCCGGATCACGCATGAGCAGAATCTGCTGTTCCCGCACGTTCGGCGCAACGACCTGTACCGGTTGTGGCAGGCGCTTGGCGAATTGGAGCTTGCAATCGCCAACCATGGCCTCATCACCGACATGATCTCCTGCCCGGGCCTGGACTATTGCGATCTTGCGAATGCGCGCTCCATTCCGATCGCGCAGAAGATCGCGAAGCGTTTCTCCGATCCGGATTTGCAGGCCGATCTGGGTGAGCTGAAGATCAAGATTTCCGGCTGCATCAACGCCTGCGGCCACCACCATCTCGGCCATATCGGAATCCTCGGCGTCGACCGGAAGGGTGTCGAAAACTACCAGATTCTGCTGGGTGGCTCGGGCGCGGAAGACGCTTCGCTGGGTGAGATTCTCGGCCCCGGATTCGACAGCGAGGGGATTGTGGACGCCGTCGAAAACGTCATCGCGACCTTTCGGGAGTTTCGACGTGGCGACGAGCGGTTCCTCGACACTTACCGCCGGATCGGCCCGGCGCCGTTCAAGGAACGCCTGTATGCTCACTAGCGGCGCACCGATTGTGTACCGGCACGGGCGCGTGATCGACGACCCGTTCATCTTTGTCGATGATGGTGCTGCCCTGCCATCGGGTCCGGTGATTGTGTCGCTGAAACGGTATCTCGCGGAAAAGCCCGGATTGCTGTCGCGTGGAGGTCCCGTCGGAGTCCGGCTGGAGAGCTCGCAATCGCCGGAACTTCTGGGCGATACTGGCAAGCTGGCGCTGGTTGAGCTGCATATTCCCCATTTCAAGGATGGACGAGTCTTTTCCTGGGCCCGGCTGCTGCGAAGCCGCCTCGGGTTTTCGGGAGAGATTCGGGTCGCGGGTCATTTCCTGCTCGACCAGATCGCCTTTCTCCTGAGGGTGGGCGTCGACAGCTTTGTGCTTCCGGAGCGAATGACAGCCGCAGATGTAGCGCGGGCGGTGGCCATGATCAGCAATGTCTATCAACCGGCGGCCGATGGCAGGATCACCGTGCAGGATTTGCGCCTCAGGGCGACCTTGCTGGCGGCCGAGTAAGCTTCGCCACTTGAATTCCGCGCCGCGAGAACCTTCTAATAGTCGCGGACCCCGGGATGCGCGTGTTCCGGCGCGCGATGGCATCATGAAGGCATTGATTGGCAGTTTGCTGGCATCGGCCCTTGTCCTTGGGCCAATTGCCACAGCACGCGCGCAAACATCGGTGGCATGCATGTACATGCTGATGCGCGTTTACCATGCGGAGCTGGACGCCTGTCACGTCCCGCTGAGCAAGGACCGTGAGGCCCGATACCAAAGGTTGCGCGCCGGCATGGAAAAATTTATTCACGCGAACGCAAAAAATGACCCAAACAAGATCATCTCGGGAATTGAGAACGACAATATCAAGCGCGCGCTGGCCGGTCTCAAATCCTGCAATTCGGACGATTTCAAGTTTGCCGTGCAGGCGCTGGACCAGATGACGACGCCTGACAACGAAAAGATGGTCGAAGGGACTTTGTCCCTGCCGCGCGACCCCATGGTGGGAGACTGCGGCAGTTAAGCTGTCGCCCGGAGGCAGGAACGAGCATGAACATACAGCCCGCACCGCCCCCGGCCAGTTTTGCCGCGCCCGCGCTCCGGCACTTTCCTTCTTTTGCTTCGGCAATCGAAGGCACGCGCCCGGCGAATCCGGTCTATGTCCTGCATCCCAGACGGTTCCGCGCGGCCGTCAGCCGCTTTCTCGACAGTTTTCCCGGAACCACGATGTATGCCGTCAAGGCCAATCCGGTGCCCCATGTGCTGGATCAGTTGCATGAGGCCGGGATTCGGCACTTCGACACCGCCTCGCTGTCTGAAATCGAACTGATCCGGACGCGCTATTCCGATGCGACCTGTCATTTCATGGCGCCCGTTCGCATTCCGGGCGAGGCGCGCGCGGCCTGGCAGGTCCATGGGCTGACCGATTTCGTAGTCGATTGCGATCCCGAACTGGACAAGCTGCTGGGCGAGACGGAGGGCGGCAAAGACCTGAGGATTTTTGTCCGGGTTGCGACACCGCTTGGTGGCGCCATGCTGGAGCTTTCCAGCAAATTCGGCACCACTCCCGCCAATGCCGGGCGCCTGCTGAAGCGGATCGCCAGCGCAGGCGCCAAACCGGCGCTCACCTTTCATGTCGGTTCACAATGTTTGAGCCCGTTTACCTATGCTCAGGCCGTCGAGCTGGCGCGCCGCGCCGTCGATGTCGCGGGCGTCCCGGTCCATGCGCTGGATGTGGGCGGCGGTTTTCCGGGCCCCTATCTTGGCAATGATGTTCCGCCGTTCCACTGGTATTTCGAAACGGTGCGCGAAGCGATCGGCGGATTTCCCCTACAGGACGGCGCGGAGGTTTATTGCGAACCCGGCCGTGCGTTGGCCGCGGAAGGCGTTTCCCTGATTGCCCGCGTGATCCTGCGCCGGGACGACCAGATTTTCCTCAACGACGGCATCTATGGCAGTTTCGACGAATTGTCCGTACCCGCATGGACCGCGGATTATCCGAGGCGCGTCTATACATTCGGTCCGAACGGGCGTGTGCGCGAGCGCCGTGGCGAATTGAAGCCGTTCAAGGTTTTCGGCCCGACCTGCGACACGCTGGATGTTCTGCCGCGTCCGCTGACGCTGCCCAAAACGCTCCAGCAGGACGACTACATCGTGTTTGAAAACATGGGCGCCTATTCCATCGCGCTGCGCACCGGGTTCAACGGATTCTACCCCAACGACTGGGTCGTCCTCGACTCGGAGTAAGATGCGGGCTGGAAGCCCGCGGTCCAATCACGCGTGAACTTTTGCCGTCAACTCGATGCCAAGAGCCTTCATCACCGCAAGGGTAGTTTTCAATGTCGGGTTGCCGTTCTCACTGAACGAGCGATAAAGCTGCTCGCGTGAAAGGCCCGTATCCTTTGCGATTTGGGTCATTCCCTTCGCGCGCGCTACCACACCCAGCGCGTGTGCGACATAACCCGCGTCCTCAGTCTTAAATGCCTCAGCCATGAACGCCGCAATCGCCTTGTCCGAAGTCAAGTCTTCGGCAGGATCATAAGTCGTCAGCTTCTCGGTCACTGTCATTACCCCAACTCTCTCAAAAGTCGCTTTGCGAGCTTAATGTCCTTAGCCTGGCTGCCCTTCTCGTCACCGCAAAGCAGTAGAATCACCGTCCTGGCGCGCTTCTGGAAATAAATCCGATAGCCAGGGCCGTAGTGGATGCGTAATTCACTGATGCCTTCGCCAACCGGCGCCGCGTCTCCACATGTCCGTAAGCCAAACGGTCCAACCTCGACGCAATCACCGCCCGCGCTCGCTCATCCCTGAGCGCTGTCCGCCATTTGCGGAAGGTCTCGGTCTGCTTTAACTCGACCATAGCGATATGTAGTTTAAAAACTACGATAAGTCAACGCGCCAACCCCACGGGCGGCTACTGCGCCTGAGAATACGGTGAACCAATGTGCGATCGTTGCTCCTGTCACCGAATTGCGTGTTCGACATATGGGCGTCTATTCCATCGCGCTGCGCACCGGCTTCAACGGATTCTACCCCAACGACTGGGTCGTCCTCGACTCGGAGTAAGATGCGGGCTGGAAGCCCGCGGTCCAATCACGCGTGAACTTTTGCCGTCAACTCGATACCGAGAGCGTTTATCAGTGACTGCGTTCGCGGGTTTTGAGGAAGCGGATGTTGGGGAATTTTCCGCCAACATAGCCCAGTTCCCACGCGTTTTTGGCGAGGAACACCGGCGCGCCATCGCGGTCTTCCGCCATCTGACCGCGGTTGGCGTCGCGGAATTTTTCCACGTCTTCCGGAGTCCCTGCGACCCAGCGCGCCGTCTCGTAAGGTGAATTCTCAAGATCGGCGTCGAGTCCATATTCCGCCTGCAACCGGCTTTTCAGCACGTCGAGCTGCAGTTGGCCGACGACGCCGACGGTCCATTGTGAACCGATCAACGGTTTGAATACCTGCGTCACGCCTTCTTCGGCCAGGCTTTCGAGCGCGCGCGTCAGATGCTTGGACTTCATCGCATCGAACAAACGGACGCGGCGCAGGATTTCCGGCGCGAAATTCGGAATTCCGGTGAACACCAGCGTTTCCGATTCGGACAGCGTGTCGCCGACGCGCAATACGCCGTGGTTGGGAATGCCGATGATGTCGCCGGGCCAGGCTTCATCGACCACTTCGCGTTCCTGCGCGAAGAAGAGAATCGGATTGTGCACGCTGATGGTTTTTCCGGTGCCCGATTGCTTCAGCTTCATGCCGCGTGAGAAACGCCCCGAACACAGCCTCAGGAAGGCGACGCGGTCGCGATGGTTGGGGTCCATATTGGCCTGGACCTTGAAGACAAACCCGGTGACATTTTCCTCGGACGGCTCAACCGCGCGGGTCGCGGCGGCCTGCGACCGCGGAGGCGGCGAGAAACGGGCCAGAGTTCGCAGCAAATCCCGGACGCCAAAATTCTTGAGCGCTGCGCCGAAGAAAACCGGAGTCATATGGCCGCTGCGATAGGTCTCAAGATCGAACGGCGTGGATGCATGGCGGACCAGTTCCACGTCTTCCTGGAGCTTTTGCCGGACATCATCCGGCAGGAATGAGAGATCGTGTTCCCGCGGCTCATTCCGTTCGAATTTGACGAATTCATCCGACTGCAGATCGAAAGCGCCGCGAAAATTCAGGCCGGATTCAGCGGGCCAGTTCAGCGGCGCGCATTCGAGCTGCAACTGATCCGCGATCTCGTCCACCAGTTCGAACGGATCACGCGATTCCCGGTCGAGTTTGTTGATGAAGGTGATGATCGGGATATCGCGCAGGCGGCACACTTCAAACAGCTTGCGCGTCTGGCTTTCAATGCCTTTTGCGGCGTCGATCACCATCACGGCCGAATCGGCCGCGGTTAGCGTGCGATAGGTGTCTTCCGAAAAATCCTCATGCCCCGGCGTGTCCAGCAGGTTGAACACCGCGCCTTCGTATTCGAAGGTCATCACGGCGGTTGTGACCGAAATGCCGCGCTCCTGCTCTATCTTCATCCAGTCCGAGCGGGCGCGGCGCGCCTCGCCACGGGCCTTGACCTGGCCCGCCCACCGAATCGCGCCGCCGAGCAGCCGCAATTGCTCGGTGAGCGTGGTTTTGCCGGCATCGGGATGCGAGATGATGGCAAAGGTCCGCCGCCGCGCCGCTTCGGCGGCGATGCGCGCGGTCCCCGATGTGTATTGGACATTCATGGCAGTGGTCGGAGGCCGTTCCTTTGGATAACGCCACAACATTCATCAGGTGCGGCGACTGTTCCCTCTGCCCCTTAAGCGAGCCGAACACAACAGACCGGAGCTTCGCCGCCCTAGTCCTCGCCAGCTTTTTGTCAGAATTTCTTACGACCGCGCCATTCTGGAGCCATTTGAGGATTCAGTGACTTTTATCAGGCATATTCTGGGCTCCTCCCTCTTTGCGACGCACTATATTGCGGTCCAGTCTCTAACGGCTACGTTCGCCGGCTGCTGACATTTTTTTGCCGATGTAAAAACTGACTACATCCGTCGCTGGTGGCCGAAAACTAAGTCTCTGGTTCTGCTTACACTTCAATGACGGCACGAACCTTGCTTATTGATACCGGTAAACGAGGGATGGGGAGCCGCACATGGTTCGGACAATCACAGCACGCAAGATCTTACCTGCGCTACTGCTCTGCCTCGCCCCAAGCGCTGGTCAAGCGGTGCCCTTCACCTTCCAGTTCGATATGGCCTATGACTTTAACCAGGATCCGGCCGAATTTGGCACCAGCGCTATCGTGGACGTAACCGTCGATAATGGTGCCGCGAACGACATAAGCCAAAATTACGCCTTCTCGGATATCACCGGCCTTTCGGCGACTACAGTCGGTGGCACTTTTTCCGGGAGCTGGACGTCCGGATTTAATTCCAATGACCCTACCACCATTTTCCTTACGACCGATGGCAGCGGAGTACCGACTTTGGATCTATTGGGGCAACCCGTGGGTGGACTTGGCAATTACGTCCTTTCTGCCACAGCTTCGAGCGAGATCCAGTTTGTGGTGCCGCCGAACCCGAATACCGGTGGCTACGACATTCCCTTCGATTTGGAAGATTACCTTGATAATAATTATATCGCGGGAATCGACGGGGCCAATAACTGTGGCCCAGACGGAACCTTTGGGGCGTGCGGCTTTGAGGTCGGCGGCGCGCTCGCACCCACCGGGCCAACCGGTGTCCCGGAACCTGCGACCCTCGTCCTTTTCGCCGCTGGCCTGATCGGCCTTGGCGGGCTTGGGCGGAGGAAGTTTCGATTTCGGCCGGCGTAAAGCTCCGCAGGCCTCTTCGATTCGCTTGACTTGGTGACCGAGTCGCAAAAGCAGCCGTTGCGGTTGCAGCGGTGGGGCCGCGTGCCGCAATTGCTTGTCGGGGTGAAGCCGGGCGTCTAAGGTCCGGCCGCGCAAATTGCCCTCACCCGAAAGGCAAGCCGGTGAAGAAACTCGATATTTTCCCCCACATTTTTCCCAAAGTCTATTTCGACAAGATGACGGAGGTCGTCGCGAACAGGGCCATGGTGCGGCGCTGGACGGAAATTCCCGTTCTGTACGATCTGGACCGCCGTTTGCGCATGATGGAGGAGTTCGGGCCCGACTATCAGCAGGTGCTGACGCTGTCCATGCCGGCCATCGAATATGTCGCGCCGCCGGAGACCTCGCCCGCCCTGGCAAAGCTTGCCAATGACGGCATGGCCGAAATCGTCGCGCGCCATCCCAACCGCTTCCCCGCCTTCGCGGCTTCCGTGCCGATGAACAATGCCAAAGCGGCCGTCGAGGAGATCCGCCGCGCGGTGGAAAAGCTCGGCGCACGCGGCATCCAGATCATGACCAATGTGAACGGACGGCCGCTGGATGACCCCGAATTCGGGCCGATTTTCGAACTGATGCATTCCTATGACCTGCCAATCTGGCTGCACCCGACGCGGCCGCAGAAATTTGCCGACTATCCGGTGGAAAAGGGCTCGAAATACGACATCTGGTGGGTGTTCGGCTGGCCTTACGAGACCAGCGCCGCGATGGCGCGCATGGTCTTCTCGGGCTTTTTCGACCGCTGGCCAAATCTGAAAATCATCACCCATCACCTCGGTGCAATGGTGCCGTTCCTGGAGGCGCGCGTCGGCCTCGGTCTGGATCAGCTGGGCACCCGCGAAGGCGCAGAACCGGAATATGCCGAAATCCTCGCCAACATGAAAAAGAAGGGGCGCAGGCCGGTGGATTATTTCCGCATGTTCTTCGCGGATACCTCCGTCAACGGATCGCGTTCCGGCACGCGTTGCGGAATTGATTTTTTCGGCTGCGATCACGTGCTGTTCGGCACGGACTGTCCGTTTGATCCCGAGGGCGGACCGCTGTTCATCCGCGAAATCATCAAGGTGCTGGACGAGATCGACGTGACCGAAGACGAGCGCAGGAAAATTTATCACCTGAACGCCGAACGCATGCTGAAGCTGCGGAACTGACGGGTTTCGGACATACGTCAGTGACACCGTGTGTCATTGACGCATCAGCAACTGCGTCCTGTCCAGATCATGCGCTTTGAGTTTGATCCGGGAAAGAGCGCAAAAAATGTGCGGGAGCGCGGCCTGCATTTTGCAGCTTCCGCGCCGGTGTTTGATTCCCCGCGATTGGAGGGGGAAGACGGCGGAAAGAATATGACGAAACGCAGTTCAGCACACTCGGCGAAGCCGGCGGCCAGGTTTTCTTCGTTGCGTTCACGCGCCGCGGTGACGCGATCCGGATCATCTCGTTCCGGAAAGCCAACCGGCGGAAAACGCGACAATATCGTGAGTATCTCAGCAGACGACGCGAAGACCTTACTCATTGACTGGGCCAAAGTTGACGCCACGACTGAGCGTGAAATCGCGGCTCACGCCCGCGAAGACGGCACACAAACGCCCTCGGAGCGGCAATGGCACCGAATGGTCCAGAACGGGCGCGTTAGACTGGTCCTGCCGGAGCATGTCGACGTGCAGGCGATCCGGGCAAAACTGAAGCTTTCCCAGGCTGAATTCGCGGAGCGCTTCGGTTTCACCCCGTCAGCAGTTCGTCAATGGGAACAGGGCCGTCGCAATCCGCACGGTCCGGCGCGCGTGCTACTGACGATCATCGATCGCGAGCCAAATGCGGTGTTTCGCGCGTTGCTTGCTGCGCCACAACGCCGGGGACGTTAACGCCCGGGACTACTCGCAACGGCTGCGATACCGTTTCGATAGCGAAAGGCGATCGATTGGCGATGGTAAGAATTCCGTAACGGAAGGCCCGAACGAGGGAGGATGGAATGAGAAAAATCTGGATGCTGACGGCGACCTGCGTCATGGCCGCCGGTTTTGCGGGACATGCGGCATTTGCACAGAACGCGGAAGCTGAAGCTGCTGCGGCGCGCGCCTCCGCTGCTGCGGCCGCCGCCCGTGGCAATGCGAAAGTTTCGCCCAACGATCCGCTCGAAAAGATCTGCCGCATCGGCCCCCGCTCGCGCGAAGTCGAGATCCAGAAGCTGGAGCCGTTCAAGGTCTTCGACAACCTCTACCACGTCGGTCCCTGCTACGTTTCGTCGTGGATCCTGACCACGCCGCAAGGCGACATCATGTTCGACACGGCACAGGAACCCTTCGTCGACATGATCCAGGCGAACATCAGAAAGATCGGCGTCGATCCCCACGACATCAAATACATCATCATCAACCACGGCCACATCGACCATTTTGGCGGCGCGAAGCGTATGCAGGAATTCACCGGCGCACGCGTGTTGGCGACGCCCGAAGACTGGAAGATGATCGAAGCCTTTGCCGGGAAACCCAACAACCGCGATGGCAACAAACCGACCGAAGTCCCCAAACACGACATGGACGTGCGCGAGGGCGATCATCTGGACATTGGCGATCAGCATCTGATCTTCCACACCGCACCTGGCCACACGCCGGGCAATCTGTTCGTCGAAGGCCTCGCGCTGCACGATGGAGGGCAGACCTGGCGCGGCATCTGGGGCGGCGGCGGCCTCGGCGCGCCGGGGCTTGCCGGCGCCGAACAGGGCGTGAAAAACGCCGAGAAGCTGAACGCGGTGAAGGGCATCCAGGTCTATATCCAGACTCACGCCTGGGAGGACCCGAACGGCGCCCTGGGCGGCGGTATCCACGAGCGCGAGAAGAAGCTCGCCAATCGCAAACCGGGCGATCCCAATCCGTTCGTCGATCCGGCGAATTGGGAGTTGCGCGCCAAACGCCAGCTCGAAAGAGCAAAGCAAGTGCTCGCCCAGGAACAGGCCAAGGCTGGCGCCACCGGGGCGAATTAGCCGGACTCCGCGATACACGCCGCAGCGCTGCTGTGCTATACGAAGCCATCCATTTCTGGGAGGGAATGTCATGGCACGTAAAGACAAGGGCGTGGATCGCCGCAAGTTTATGGCGGGCGCAGCCATTACCGGCGCGGCCACCGCCATCCCCGCAGGCATGGCGGCGCGTGCGCAAACCGCGGCGCAGCAGCCAACCGCGGCTTTCGTCCGGCGTCCCTCCACCGCCGCGGCAGAAGCCGAAATGGCGGGCCAGGTCGATCCCAGTCCAGGCACGCTGGGTGGTCCCCCGGGATCGGATTTCATGGTCGATGTCCTGAAGTCGCTCGACTTCGACTACGTCTTCAGCAATCCCGCTTCATCCTGCCGTGGTATCCATGAATCCCTGGTGAATTACGGCGGCAACAAGAAGCCCGAATTCATCACCTGCATGCATGAAGAATCGGCCGTCGCCATGACACACGGCTATTACAAAGTCGCGGGCAAGCCTGCCGCCGCGCTGTGCCATGGCACGGTGGGGCTGCAGCATGCGGCCATGGCCGCGTACAACGCCTGGTGCGACCGCGCTGCGTCTTTCATCATGGTCGGCAATCGCGCCGATGCCGCAACCCGCGAACCCGGCGTTCCTACCATCCATGCGGTGCAGGACCCGGGATCGCTGATCCGCGACTTCACGAAATGGGATGACAATCCGCAATCACTGCAGCACTTCGCGGAATCGGCAGTGCGCGCCTACAAGATCGCGATGACTCCGCCACATGAACCCGTGTTGATGGTGGTCGAGGAAAAGCTTCAGGAAAACCCGATCGAGAAAGGCGCCAAGCCGCTGGTCATTCCGAAGCTGAACATGGTCGCGCCGCCGGCCGGCGATCCGAACGCGGTGCGCGCAGCCGCACAGCTGCTCGCAATGGCGGACAATCCGGTGATCGTGGCCGACCGCGTGGCGCGCACGCCCGCGGGCATCAAGCATCTGATCGAACTGGCCGAAGCGCTGAATGCCCCGGTGATCGATCAGCTCGGCCGCATGAACATGCCCAACCGTCACCCCCTGTATCAGCTGGGCGGCGCCCTGATCCCGCAGGCCGATGTCATCCTTGGTCTTGAACTCACCGACTTCTGGGGGACGGTGAACAAGATGGATGATTCCTTTGCGGGCGAGCAGCGGTTGCGGATCAAACCGGGCACAAAGCTGATCAGCATTGGGGTCGGCGATCTCTACATCCGCGCGAATTACCAGGATTTCGAGCGCTATCAGCCGGTGGATATTTCCATCGGGGCCGATGCGGAAGCCACGCTGCCGATGCTGACCGAATATGTGCGGCAGGCGATTCCGGCGGACCGGCGCGCGATGATTGCCGCGCGCGGCGAAAAGGCAAAAAAATCCTTTGCCGCGGCGCGTGAGCGCGTCATGGCCGCGGCCGCGCAAAACGCCTGGGATGCGAGCCCGGTCAGCTCCGCCCGGCTTTCCGCCGAACTGTGGAATCAGATCAGCAACGAGAACTGGGCGCTGGTCTCGCGCGATTCGAGTCTGTCGAATTGGCCGCACCGTTTGTGGGAAGTCCGTGAACATCATCAGTTCATCGGCGGTCCGGGCGGCGCGGGCATCGGCTACGGCCTTCCGGCCGCGGTCGGCGCTTCCTTCGCGCACAAGCAGGCCGGCGGCCGCCTGTGCGTCAACATCCAGAACGATGGCGACTCGATGTCTGCTCCCGGCGCGCTATGGACCGCCGCCCACCATCGCGTGCCCATGCTGACGGTGATGTGGAACAACCGTGCCTATCACCAGGAAATCATGCATGTGCAACGCATGGCGAACTGGCGCCAACGCGATGTCTCCACAGCCCATATCGGCACGACGATCTGGGACCCCTATGTGAATTACGCCAAAGTCGCGGAAGGATTGGGTCATGTCGGCATTGGTCCCATCACCGATCCCAAAGAACTCGGTGCGGCGCTGAAACGCGGCATCGAAGCCGTGAAAATGGGCGAACCGACGCTCATCGATGTCGTCTGCCAGCCGCGTTGAGGAGTGGGACATGCGTAGAGTGATTTTCGTGGCCGCGGCGGCAGTGACGTTTGGCGCGGCTTCGGCCTTTGCCGCGGCGCCAGCTCCGCAGGGTGATGCCACCAAGGGCAAGGCCAATTTCGAACGCGTTGGCTGCTGGGAATGCCACGGCCATCAGGGCCAGGGCGGAAATGCCGGGGTGCGCATCGCCGATCCGGTGCCGCTCGCCTGGCCGGCTTTCCTCGCCTGGGTCCGCACGACCAGCGGAGACATGCCGCCATTCACCGAGAAGGTACTTCCAAATCAGGATCTGGTGGACATCTTTGCCTATCTGCAATCGGTGCCAAAAGCGCCGGATTACAGGACAATTCCGCTGCTCGCACTGCAGGTTGGCAGGTAATCCCGTCAGTTGCTGCGGCGGTCCCGGCACATGAATCGCCGGCGGCTATTGCTGAGTTCGGTGGCTACCGCGGTCATGCCCCGCTTTGCTCGCGCACAATCCGACACAAGAGGTAAATCCATGGCGCAGACTTCTGCCCGCGATCATCTGGAAGCCTGCCTTGAACAGATCAACGATCCGCGTGGCGAGGGCGCGCGCACCTGCCTCACGGTTTACGCCGCGGCAGCCCGCACCGCCGCCGATGCGGCGGATGCCCGCGCCCGTTCCGGGCAATCGCTCGGCCCACTCGATGGCAAGGTGGTTGCGGTCAAGGACCTGTTCGACGTCCAGGGGGAAACCACACGCGCGGGGTCGATCGCATTGCGTGATGCACCACCGGCAAAACAGGATGCCGTTATTGTCGAACGCCTGCGCGCGGCGGGCGCCGTGATTGTCGCCAAAACGAATATGAGCGAATTCGCGTTTACGGCTTTCGGGATCAACCCCCATTACGGCACGCCGGGTAATCCCGCCGATCGCGCGCGCGTGCCCGGTGGATCGTCATCCGGATCGGCCGTGGCCGCGGCGGATTTCATGTGCGACATCGGAATCGGCAGCGACACCGGTGGATCGTGCCGCATTCCGGCGGCCCTGTGCGGGGTGGCCGGCTACAAGCCAAGCAAATTCCGCATCCCGACCGACGGCGCATTTCCGCTGTCCTATACCCTGGACTCCATTGGACCGCTCGCGCGCAGCGTCGCCGATTGCGCCATCACCGATGCGGTACTCGCAGGTGAAACCGTAAGACCGCTGGAACCGGTGTCACTCGGCGGCCTGCGCCTCGGCGTGCCGCAGGGTCTGCCGCTCCGCGACATGGATGCCACGGTTCAGCCGCGCTTTGCCGCAGCAATCGCCGCGCTCGGACGGGCGGGCACGCGCATCACGGAAGAATCGCTTCCCATTCTGGAAGAGCCCGCGCGCGTGCAGCAAGAGGCGAGTTTTTCCTCCGTCGAAAGCTACGCCATCCATCGGCAATTGCTTGCGGGTCACGCCAATCAATATGATCCGATGGTGCGGAGCCGCATCGAGGCGGGGCGCGGCATCAGCGCCGCCGATTACATTGCCATGCAGCGGCGCCGGGCCGAACTTGTGCGTGAAATGGACGAGCGGCTTTCCGGGCTGGATGCGCTGATCATGCCAACGGTTCCGATTGTCGCGCCCACCATTGCCGAACTGTCGGATGCAGGCATCGCGCGGCAAAAAAACTTGCTGCTTCTGCGCAATCCGGCGCTCGCCAATTTCTTCGACCTGTGTGCGATTTCCCTGCCGCTGCCGCGTGAGGGCGGTCTGCCCACTGGCCTGATGCTGTTTGCCCGTAACGGACAGGACCACAGACTGTTTGGGATCGCAGCCGCGGTCGAACGGCTCCTCGCGTGAGCGCGGCGAGCCACCGCGGCGGGCCGCTCACTCCGCCGGCTTGAGTTCCGGCGTGGTGCGCGTCTGCGGAATTTCGGTGGGCTGATCAAGCAGGGGAATTCGGCGCACGGCCAGCGCGGCGACCAGAATGGGCAGCGCAAGGACAGCGTAATAGCTGAATCGCTGCCACCCGGCGTTGATCAGGACGCCGCCCAGCCACGGGCCCGCGACCGCGCCGAGCCGCCCGAAACCGATCGCGAGCCCTGTGCCGGTGTTGCGCACCCGCGCGGGAAAGATTTGCGGCACGATCGAATACAGGCTCGCCATCGAACCAATCAGGAAAAAGCCGCTGACGGTGGCCGCACTCATCAGCGGCACGAGCCCCTGGTTCAGCGCTCCATAGGCCAGAATGGACAGGAAGAGCGCGAGCAGCAGCCACGCCGAAACCCGCCTTGCCCCTGCCCGGCGCGCGAGCAGCCCGAATAGCAGCCCGCCGGCAATGCCGCCGGCATTGAGGAGAACGGAGGCATAGATTCCTTCGCTGACGCTGAAACCCAAATCCACCAAATTCTTCGGCGTCCAGGAGAGCACGAAGTAAAAACTCAGCATCAGCATGAAAAAGCTGATGCAAATCAGCGCCGTCCCGGCCCTGAAACGGGGCGCAAACACGCCGAGGACCGTGCGCGTCGCCGCCTCCTCGCGAGGGATTTCGGGCAGCTTCTCCACGGGTAAGGTTCCCAGCCGGCGCATCACGTCATTGACCTGCGCAAGCGCGTTTTTTCCATTGCGGGCGAGAATGAAATCGAGCGATTCCGGAAGCCGCAGCACCGCGGGAATCAGCGCCGTCGAACACAGCCCGCCGAAGACAAAGGCGGCGCGCCAGCCAAACAGCGTAATCAGCATGGCCGAGATCGAACCGCCGACGATCGCGCCGCCCGAATAACCGACAACCATCGATGAAATCGAAAGGTCACGCCAGCGCTGCGGCGCATATTCCGACAACAGCGTGTTGCCACTCGACAGCACACCGCCAACACCAATGCCGGTCAGCAGCCGGAAGATTGAAAGCGCCCAGACTGATGACGTGGCCGCCGACGCAAGCATCCCGATACTGATGATCGCGGTGCATAGCACCACGACGGCGCGCCGGCCCACGAGGTCGGCCAGTGGAGAAAGAAACAGCGATCCCGCCGCCATTCCTGCCAACCCCGCCGACAGCAAAACGCCCAGACTTACGGGATCGACGTTCCACTCCTTCGCAATAAGCGGTGCAGTGAACGAAATCGCCAGCACGTCAAAACCGTCGATCATGTTCAGCAGGGTACAGATCGTGACCACACCCGCCTGCATCATGGTCATCGGGCCGTCACGCAAAGTTGCCCTGATATCGCTGCTCATTCCTGCCCCGCCGGTTTCAGGGCCACGTTAGCCGAACGGCTTTTCCGCAGCCATCGCATGACCACCATGCCGCCGATCATCGCGATAACAAAAACGCCAACACCCGCGCGTCCGCCCGCCAGCGATGTGACGGCCGGACCCGGGCAGTAACCGGCGAGGCCCCAACCGATGCCGAAAATCACGGCGCCCAGCAATAGCGGCCGATCGATCGCGCGAGCGGTGGGCAGCGAAAAAGACTCCGCCCACAATGGTTTTCCGCGGCGGAAGGCCAGGCGATATCCGAAGAAGGTTACGGTCACGCCCCCTGCCATGACGAAAACCAGCGCCGGATTCCAGTTTCCGGCAACATCGAGAAATCCCAGAATGACCGCCGGGCGCGTCATTCCGGCGAGGCACAGACCAAGGCCGAACAGGAATCCGGTGATCAGTCCCGCAACACTCTGCCGCAGCCGGTCAGACGACATGGCGCGCGATGAAAACGGTGATCAATGCCGCGGCCAGGAACACGGCGACAGCCACCAGAGATCGCGGCGACAAACGCGCAATTCCGCAAATGCCATGGCCCGAAGTGCAGCCGCCGCCGAGGACGGTGCCCAACCCGACCAGAAATCCGGCGACAGCAAGCACCGGAGTTGCAACCACGGGCGGGCCGATGCCATCATCGCCAGTCATGACGCGCAGCAACGCCGGCGCGAGCAGCAATCCCGCAATGAAGGCGAGCCGCCAGGAACGGTCCGGTGCGGATTGCGGCGGCAGCAGACCGGCGACAATGCCGCTGATCCCGGCAATACGGCCTGATAATGCCATCAGCAGAACGGCCGACAGGCCGATCAACACCCCGCCAATGGCTGCAAGGATAAAGGGATTCATTCCATAACCGCGCCAACACCGTGAAAAAGGTGGGTGAAAACTGCACCTTCCGGGCCGCACCCGCAAGTCAGAGGCTTCCCCGGCGATTTGCGCTGATGCAGAATTCGGAAACCTATTGTGGGAGAATGGAAATGAACAGCCGGTCGGCTCTCGTTGGGGTTGCTCTTCTCATGATCTGTGCGGTTTCGCAGTCACACGCCGCATCCGCGCCGCCGCCGGTGCCCGCGCCGCCTTCCGTTTTGCCGCCACCGGCAATTACGCTCGCCGAGGCGCGCGCCATCATGGATGGCGCGATTGCCTATGCCCGGCAGCACAACGCGGCCATGGCGGTCATCATTGTCGATACCGCCGGCAACCCGATCGCGTCGGAACGCATGGACGGCGTCTCGCTCACCTATTTGCAATTCGCCGAGGCGAAAGCCTTTGCGTCGGCGATGCTGCGGCAGACGACCGAAGAGTTGAGCCATCTCGCGAAGGATCGGCCCGACCGCTATTTCGGCATCATGAATATGTATCCGGGCAAGATGTATCTCGTCGGGGGCGGCGAGCCGCTGTTCGTCAATGGGGTCATGGTTGGCGCTGTCGGCGTGGCGGCATTGGCACAATATGATGATGAAGCGGCCGGGCGCGGCGGCATGGCGGGGTG
>JANWHR010000087.1 GCA_025450355.1 Micropepsaceae bacterium | reverse complement strand
GGTATCACTTCGGCCGAAGTTGGAATCAGGTGCCATACACGCGCGGAAGTATTTCGATCATGATATGCTGGCACTTAACGAGCGCATTGTGTCAGTCATATTGGCGGTCAAGATCGTGGTGCACCGCCTGAAGGCGCTTTGCGAGCCATCTCCCGAAACAGCCTTTCAGCCGCCTCGTAACGGTCAATAGCGCCGTACCAGAGGTCGTAGACAAGCGTTCCCATCAGGTCGCCGCCAAGCTGTACCATTTCCTCAGTAATCTCGATTTCACCGGTTGCACTTTTGCACTCGGGCTCCATTTTCCGTCCTTTCTACGGTTGGAACCACGATCACGAGAAACCACGAGTGGCGGCCTGTCACGAATCACTATATATCGGCCTTGTGGTGTAATCTACGTAATCGTGCAATTGTGCACTAGGAACTTCGCCGGGTGGCGCCAAAGCGCAACGCGCCCGGCGGCCGCCATCCTGATTTCCGAAGTCTGCGCGGAATTCGGTGGTCAATACGCTGTTGCCCGAGCTACCTGCCGTTACAGCCAGGGCAGCCTACAACCGATCGCGGACGATCGTGCTGACGTCCCCTGCCCCAACGCCGGCAGCCGAAGACCTCGCCCTCAAAGGACGCGTGCGGTCGCCAAAGAACCAGGTTTTGCGGCCCCAGGGGAGTCTCTGCGTCATGCAGATGATGCCTGCATCACGACGGATGCGGACACGACCACAAACCTCTTTACACGTCCTAAAATTCCGGCAGCACCTCCGCCGCGAGGTTCGCGGCAGCTCATGGACGCAGGGCATCGCGCGCTTATTCCGGCGTGCGGCAGCGCAAACGCTGTTGCAACAGCGGCATCTCGCCGACGCATATTCTGAATCATTATTCCTTCTTCTCCGCGAATAAATTTCCCTCCGGTAACAGTCGGACGGCAGGAAGAAGTCAAAGGTCTGCTCCGTCGTTGTCCGCGAAACGCTTCGACTACCAACCAGCGACGGGGGCAATCCTTGAACACAATTCTGCCGGACGCTCCGCGCGTCGTGGCCGCGGTGTCCGTACCGCGCACCATCTCCGCTGCGATCGGACTGCTGGTGATGTGCGTGACAATTCTCGTTTCCCCGAACGCCGGCGCAGTGCCAAGCTTTGCCCGTCAGACCGGGCTTCCCTGCATGCAATGTCACGTGGGCGCCTTTGGGCCGCAGCTCACGCAGTACGGCCGCGAATTCAAACTCAATGGTTATGTCTGGACCGATGGCCATGATGGCCATCTCCCTGTGGCTGCGATGGTGCAGGGCTCGTTTACCCACACCGGCACCGATCAGCCGGGCGGCGCCGCTCCAGGCTTCGGCCCGAACAACAATCCGGCGCTCGACCAGGTTTCGCTGTTCTACGGCGGCATCATCACTGATCATGCCGGCGCTTTTGCGCAGGTCACATATGACGGCGTTGCGCGGCAACTGCACTGGGACAATCTTGATTTGCGCTATGCCACCTCCATTCAGGGGGTGGGCAAGCCATTGCTGATTGGCGTGACGGTCAACAACAATCCAACAGTACAGGATGTCTGGAATTCGACGCCGGCCTGGGGCTTTCCCTTTGCGGCATCGCGACTTGTTTCCGGCCCGGCGCCAGCCACGCTCATAGATGGCGGACTGGCGCAGAATGTGCTGGGTGCCGGAGCCTATGCGCGTTGGAGCAAGCTGATTTACGCCGAGTTCGACATCTACAAGGGACTCGGACCTGACGTGCGAAACGTGCTTGGTATCGTACCTGTCACGGGCGCGAATGCCATTGAAGGAACTGTCCCATACTGGCGGGTGGCGCTTGAGCACAATTTTGGCAGCCATTATCTGGAGTTGGGGACGTTTGGACTACAGGGCAGCGAATTTCCGGCCGGAGACAATTCGACTCGGCGCGCCGACCAATTCACAGATGTCGCACTGGATGCTACCTGGCTTTACAGCGGCGATCCGGATTACACGATCACCGGCTATCTCACCTATATTCACGAGGCGCAGCGACTGCGTGCGAGCAGCATACTGTCTGGAACGAATGCCGCCGACTTCCTCGACACTTTCCGCACCAATGGTTCGCTCTCCTGGCACAACACCGTCACCCTCAGTTCACAATATTTCCAGACAGGCGGTTCGGCCGACACGGCGCTCTTCGGCGGACGTCCGGGCGGTGCCGGATGGATTGGCGAGATTGCTTATGTGCCTGGTGGAAAGGAGGATTCTGTATTCCCCAACTGGCTGAACCTGAGGCTCTCATTACAGTACACGGCTTACACCGATTTCAACGGATCGCGCCTGCATGCGTCCGACAACAACACGCTGTTTCTTCTGCTCTGGATCGCCGCGTAGGGCTTCATACCGAAGCGATTGGCTACGGCTGGTTCCCATCAGTCCGTCCTTTCGGGTGACTCACCCGTGAAATTTCCGGTACACTGCCCGACGAAGGCTTTTTGCGCGATTGGGAACGCGGCCTTTACGGGGAGGTTCTTATGAACAAGGGCATCGTCGCGGCCGTTCTGTTGGCAACCGGCTTGGGCGCGGGTTTGGCGTGGGCGCAGACGGCGGCGCCGAAGATGCAAAATCACCGTTACTTCACGATGCCACTGGAGAAGGACCCGACGCGCGAAGTGGGCCTGCAGTCCGTCACCATGCCGCCGGGCGCGGGCAATGAATTTCATCGTCATCCCGGTGATCAGTGGACGGCGGTGCAGGAAGGGGAAGTCACCTTTACGGTCAAGGGCGAAGCGCCAAAGGTGCTGAAGGCCGGTGACTGGAATTATGTCCCGCGCGGCACCGTGCACCGGCAGCAGAATCTCTCGGGCAAACCGGCGCGCTACATCGAGATGCGGATTTTCGACAAGGGCAAACCCGCTGCCGAACAGGTGCGCGACTGAGGCCTGCCCTATTTCAACCCGCGGGTGAGCTCGATTCCGAGTTCGCGGATTTTCTTGCGCAGCGTATTGCGATTGAGGCCCAGCAGTTGCGCCGCGCGAATCTGATTGCCGCGGCAGGCGGCGAGTGAAATCGCGATCAGCGGGCGTTCGAATTCGCGCAGCACGCGGTCATACAGACCGGCCGGCGGCAGCGCACCACGATACTCCGCAAAATACGCGGTCAAGTGCCGTTCGACCGCAGTCGAAAGACTGCCCTCTTCTTCTTCAGACATCGTCCGCGGCTCCCAGCCCGCGAGCTCTGCCGCAACAGCCCCTTCGTCGATGATTTCATCCGGATTGAGCACAACCAGCCGCCGGATGAGATTTTCCAGTTCCCGCACATTGCCCGGCCATGCGTGGAGCTTCAGGCGCTCGGTGGCGGCCGGGTCCAGGCGCTTCGCCGGAAGGCCGCTGCTTTCCGCCTTGCGCAGGAAATGACGCACCAGATCGGGAATGTCCTCGCGGCGTTCACGCAACGGCGGCAACCGCAACGGCACGACGTTCAACCGGTAAAACAGGTCTTCGCGGAACAGGCCCTGCTGGATCAGTTGACGCAGATCGCGATTGGTCGCGGCGATGATCCGCACATCGGTTTTGACCGGCGTGCGCCCGCCAACACTGGTGTATTCGCCCTGTTGCAGCACGCGGAGCAGACGGGTCTGCGCGTCTGGCGGCATGTCGCCGATCTCGTCCAGAAACAGCGTTCCGCCTTCGGCCTGTTCGAATCGCCCGACGCCACGCGCGGTTGCGCCGGTGAAGGCGCCGCGTTCGTGGCCAAACAATTCGCTTTCGATCAGCTCTTTCGGTATCGCCGCCATGTTCACAGCGACAAAACTGCCGTTGCGGCGCTTGCCGTAGTCGTGCAGCGCCCGCGCGACCAGTTCCTTGCCCGTGCCCGACTCGCCGGAAATCATCACCGTCAGGTCCGCCTGGGTCAGACGCGCGATGATGCGATAGATTTCCTGCATTGCAGGCGAGCGCCCGATCAGCGGCAGCCTTTCATCCGCAGCGCCGGCATCGGCTGGGATCTGCTTGCGTGCGGGCGCGGCCAGCGCGCGCCGCACGATCGATGTCAGCTCCTTCAGGTCAAACGGTTTGGGCAGATATTCATAGGCGCCCCGTTCGGCCGCCGTGATCGCGGTCAGGATGTTGTTCTGCGCGCTCATCACCACCACCGGCAGCTCCGGGCGCAAGCGTTTGATCCGCGGAAGCAGGTCGAACGCGTTTTCGTCCGGCAGAACGACGTCCGTGATCACCAGATTGCCATCGCCCTGCGAGACCCAGCGCCACAGGCCTGCCGCATTGGCGGCGGTGCGGACTTCATAACCGGCGCGGCCCAGCGCCTGATTTAGTACGGTCCGGATCGCGGCATCATCGTCGCAAACGAGAATGGTGGCTTCAGGCATGGCTATTTCCATGATCGGGGTCGGGGGATGCAACCGGCAGCAGGACACGAAACACTGTCCGCCGCGGCTGCGATTCACATTCGATCACGCCACCATGATCGGCGACGATCTTGGCAACCAGCGCAAGACCGAGTCCTGCGCCATGCGCTTTCGTGGTGATGAACGGATCGAAGATGCAGGGCAGCAGATCTGCCGGCACTCCTGGTCCGTTGTCCCGAACCGTGACTTCCAGCGGAAGGCTGACGCGCTGCTTCTTTTCGTTGCCTGCGGCCGGCGTCGCGATTTTCACGCCCGCCCGATAGGCCGTCGAAAGCACGATTTCTCCACCTTCGGCCGGTGCGGCATCCGCCGCGTTGCGCACGATGTTCAGGAAGGCCTGGATCAGGCTGTCGCGATCGCCCGGTACGGGAGGCAGTGAAGGATCGAACGCTTCGACAATTCGCGCATTCCGCCCAAAGCTGGTTTGCGCCACCTGTTTCACGCGATCGAGCACTTCGTGAATGTTCACGGATGTTCTGGCGAGGGCCCTCGCGTCGCCAAATGATTCCATCCTGTCGATCAGGGCACGGATGCGGTCACACTCATTGCAGATCAGCAGTGTCAGCGTGCGATCTGCGGCCTGAACCGATTCCTCCAGAAGCTGCGCGGCGCCGCGAATGCCGGCGAGCGGATTCTTGATCTCATGCGCAAGCACCCCCGCCATGCCGCTGATCGACCGGGCAGCTCCGCGATACAGCAACTGCCGGTCGATACGTTGAGCGAGGCTGCGTTCCTGCAAAAGAATGATTACGCTGCCGTTCTCAAGCGGGGTCAGGCTGACATCCGCAATCCGTTCGCCGCATCGGGGATTCGACAAATCCACATCGCGTTCGGCGATTGATGCATCGCGCGTCCTGGTCTGGCTCACCAACTCGAGCAGCGGCGATCCGAAGGGCAGCAGATCCGCCAGACGGTGCTTGAGCAGCAGACCGACCCCCATGTCAAAAAATTGCTCGGCTGCCTGGTTCGCATAGACCAGCCCGTCCCC
>JANWHR010000086.1 GCA_025450355.1 Micropepsaceae bacterium | reverse complement strand
GCCCCTGACCTGCCGGCGGAGCGCCCGCAAGCGGGCGCTCCCGGGGGGTGGATTTTACGACGACTTCCGGCGGCGGCGGGAAGAACCGGCTTTGCGGCTGCGCGCCGATGAGCTGCGCGCGCGCCGGGTCGAACTCGTCTTGTGCCGGGTTGTCCGGGTGGCGTTTTTGCCGCCGATCGCGCGGCTGCTTTCGCGGCGGCTGCGCGCGCCGACGTGCGATTTTCCTTCGCGTTCCTGCTGACCTGTCCGCCCGCTCGCCTCCTTGCGCTTCGATTTCGCCAGACTGCTGCGGTTTTTCGACTTTGTCTGGTATTTCGATGCGCCGGCCTCATGCAGCGCGATGGCGATCGCCTGCTTGCGGCTTTTCACTTTGCCGCCCTTGCTGCCTCTGCCGCGCTTCAGCTCTCCGTGTTTGAATTCATGCATCACCCGTCCGGTGGTCTTTCGCTGCCGGGGCGTCGTCTTGGCCATCGCTGATCTCCTGCAATAATGCCCGCTCTCATTTCGCAAACGCCAGCTGTACGGGTCGGTTCCAATGCAGGGATGGGCGAACCGTCAAATCCGTATCGGGATCAATCGAAATCCTTCGCCAACTCCGTCCTTTTATCCGGCGGGACGACAGCCATGTGACCGTAATTCTCGTGGGAGATGCCGAGAACAACGTCTTCGGCGGAAGCGCCGAAGGCGCGAATCTGCGCAGGCGTAAAACTGAACCTGATCCAGTGCACCGATGAGGTCTTGCCCTCCGGCGTCGTGCGGTCCGCGTAATCCGTGGGTGAGGCCGCGATCCGCTCCCGCCCTATCTGCATCCAGACACAATTCTCGATCCCGCCGAGCTTCAACAGCATGGCCGCCCGGCGGGATGGCTCATCAATTTCGATCATCATGGTCGCGATCAGCTCCGAGCCTTGCGGAATCAGCGGATTATAGGCTTCCAGCTCGCCGGCAATCTGTGCCTCGCCACCACGTTCGATGCGCAACATCTCCTGGACCTGGGCGAGCATGGTTTCGAAATTTTCGAAATAGAAGGTGACGAAGGGGCCTACCTCGAGACGGCGGTTGTGTTTGACCGGAATCAGCGCGCGGCGCCGTGCGTTTCGTTCCCGCGCATAAACTTCGGAGGGAAGGAGGTCTGCCGGCACAATGCGGTGTTGGCTGGCTGGCATGGCGCCTCACATCAATCCATAGGCATGGGCCATGATCTCGATCGGATGTTCCGGCGTTCGTGCGGGCAAATCCTTTCCCTCCGCCTCCGCCAGTTCCCGCGCGCCCGCCATCAGATGCTGTGCAGCGAGCGGGCAGTCCGAAACCACATGACCGCGGGCCTGATTGGCAACCAGGCGCATCGCCGGGCGGCCCACCTTCATCGCCACCGAATGGGTTCCTTTCAGCACGCCAAAAGTACCGCCGTGGCCGGAACAGCGTTCAATAACATCGATCGGGGTTTCGGGAATCAACCGTAACAATTCCGCGGCCTTTGACCCCATGTTCTGGGCTCGTGCATGGCACGCCATGTGCACCGTGATGCCCTCCTTCACCGGCTGCAAGCCTGCCGGCAGGCCGTGACGCTTTGAGATATCCAGAACATATTCGTCAATGTCGAACACCGCGTCCGACAGGCGTTTTACATTGGAATCGCCCGGCACGATCAGCGGCCATTCGAATTTCAGCATCAGCCCGCAGGATGCGGTCAGCGTTACGACGTCGTAGCCGGCATCGATCAGCTTGCAGAGTTCGGCCGAGATTGTGACCGCCTGCTTCGCAACTTTGTCGATTTCCGCCTGCTCCAGAAAGGGCATGCCGCAACAGCCGGGATAGGCGGCGCGTGTTTCCACGCCGATATGGTTCAGTACCGCGCGCGCCGCCATTCCGGTGACGGGCTTGTTGTAATTGACGATGCAGGTGGCAAACAGCGCCGCTTTTCGTTGACCGAACGCAGGCGCCTTCGGGTTTGGCGTTTGTGGTCGCGTCCGATCCTGCATCAGGAAAGTTCTGGAAGCGAATTTCGGAAGGGACGCATGCGCATCGATTCCGAGCAGTTTTTCCAGCAACCGGCGTGCCGGTTTGTTTTCGCGCGCGCTGATCCAGTTCGCCAATGCCGCGACAGGACGCGCCATCCGCCCATTGCGGTCCGTTTCGGCAAGCTGGCGCGCCGCAAAGCCGGTCTTGTTGTCGCGCGCATTGACGATACGGTGGCGAAGCAGCAGATGGGGAAAATCGACCTGCCATGGATGCGGCGGCACGTAGGGACACTTTGTCATGAAGCACATGTCGCAAAGCGTGCAGGCTTCCGTCACTCTGGAGAAATCTTCGGACCTGACACCATCGACGTCTTCCGACGGGTTGTTGTCGATCAGATCGAACAGCCGGGGAAACGCATCGCACAAATTGAAGCAGCGCCGGCAGCCGTGGCAAATCTCGAAGATCCGCCGCATTTCCGTATCCAGCAGGGCAGGGTCGTGGAATTCAGGATCCCGCCATCGGATCGGATGGCGGGTGGGAGCCTCCAGGCTGCCTTCGCGCGACATTGTCCCGTTCTCCCTCTCCTGCCAATCGGAGAGGCCCACGCGCTTTGCGCGTTTCCGGTTGATTTGACCAGTGCGGCAGAGCCGCACCTGGCGGGTGTGCGGCGGTGAGGGTTTTACTTCCCGAGCGTGTCAAGTGCTTTCTGGAACCGGCCCGCGTGGCTTTTCTCCGCCTTCGCGAGAGTCTCGAACCAGTCGGCGATTTCATCAAACCCTTCCGCGCGGGCGCTGCGCGCCATTCCCGGATACATGTCGGTGTACTCGTGTGTCTCTCCGGCAATTGCCGATACGAGGTTCTTGTCGGTTGGTCCGATTGGCTTGCCTGTTGCCGGATCGCCGACAGCTTCCAGAAACTCGAGGTGCCCATGCGCGTGTCCCGTCTCGCCTTCGGCAGTAGAGCGGAACACGACCGCCACATCATTGTAGCCTTCAACGTCCGCCTTCTGCGCGAAATAGAGATAGCGGCGGTTGGCCTGCGATTCGCCCGCGAAGGCTTCTTTCAGGTTTTGCTCAGTCTTGGTGCCTTGAAGTTTTGCCACGTTCATCTCCTTCGTCTGATCCCACCATGAATGCACAGCCGAACATTGCCGCTGCCACCGCCAGGAGTCAATAGTTTAGAATTACTCTAAACTATTTTGTTTTGAGGCGGACGATCACTTCGACACGTTCCACGCTTGAGCCGTTCGGTGGAGCGGGCAGGCCGGCCACCCGAATTGCGGTGCCGTCGATATCCACCAGGCGGCCATCTTCTTCGCAGTAGAAGTGGTGGTGATCCAGGGTGTTTGTGTCGAAATAGCTGCGGGAACCTTCCACCGTGACCGATCGCAACAACCCGGCCGCCGTGAACTGGTGCAGCGCGTTGTAAACGGTGGCCAGCGAAACCCGGACACCGGCGGTGCGCGCCTCCTGATGGAGATCCTCGGCGGTGACATGCCGGTTGCCGCTGGCAAACAGGAGCTGTGCCAGTGCCAGTCTCTGCCGCGTTGGCCTCAGGCCCCGATGGCGCAGCCTTAGCGGCAGTCCGTCCGGCCGGTGATGCGATGTACCCTTTGCCACAGCTCAGGTTCCCGATTGCCGATTCCCCGGAAATCGGCTGAAAATTCCCGCCCGCATACTTGCGCCGGGAACCATCTGGCACCATCCTAAAACAATGTACTTCAAACAGCCAGAGTTTTTAGAACCAATCTAAACCGCGGCTGGGCATTTTCGAGGCGGGCGCGGAAACGCGTCCGGTGATGACGTGGACAAGCAAGTTCGCAAAGCCTCCTTCGATTTCCAATCGCTGCTTGCCTGCGCGCGGGGCGAACTCTTTGGCCCAGGCAACGCCAGGCTGCCTTTGCCGCCCATGCTCATGTTCGATCGCATCACACATATCTGCGATGTCGGCGGCCTGTTCGGCAAAGGCGAGATCCAGGCTGATTTGGAAATCAAGCCCGATCTGTGGTTCTTCAAATGTCATTTCAAGGACGATCCGGTGATGCCGGGCTGCCTTGGGCTTGATGCGATGTGGCAATTGCTTGGCTTTTTTCTCGGCTGGATTGGCGGCCTGGGCAAAGGGCGCGCGCTCGGCGTGGGTGAGGTGAAATTCACCGGTATGGTGCTTCCGTCGGCGAAAATGGTCAGCTATGCCATTGATCTGAAGAAGGTCATCATGCGCCGGCTTGTGATTGGCGTCGCCGACGGCATCATGAAAGTGGACGGACGGCCGATTTATGAGGCCAGGGACTTGCGCGTGGGCCTGTTCGTCGAGGGCGAACAGCCGGCCGCGGCGTAACCTTCCGAATCAACGGCGATGCTGGGAAAGCAGCGGTCATGAGACGCGTTGCCGTCACCGGATTGGGGATTGTCTGCCCGATCGGCAACAATACACAGGAAGTGCTTGTCTCGCTTCGTGAAGGGCGCTCCGGAATCGCAGCGGTGGAAGATTACCGCAAAATGGGCTTTCGCAGTCAGGTCGCGGGCACACTCAAGGTCGATCTCGATTCGGGCGTGGACCGTCGCGCACGGCGGTTCATGGGTGATGGCGCGGCTTTCACGTTTCTTGCCATGCAGCAGGCGCTTGCCGATTCCAGGCTCGAAGAACGCGACATCATCAATGAAAGGACCGGCCTGATTATTGGTTCCGGCGGGCCATCGACAAAGGCTTTGGTCGCTGCGGCGGACACGGCGCGGAGCGAACCGGTCAAAGGACCGAAGCGTGTGGGTCCGTTTGTGGTTCCGAAGGCGATGTCTTCAACCTGTTCGGCTGTGCTGGCGACCTGGTTCAAGATCAAGGGCGTGTCCTATTCGATCAGTTCTGCCTGCGCGACCAGCGCACATTGCATTGGCAACGCCGCCGAACTCATCAGTTGGGACAAGCAGGATGTGATGTTTGCCGGTGGCGGCGAAGAACTCGATTGGACGCTTTCCGTACTGTTCGATGCCATGGGCGCGCTTTCGAGCCATTTCAACGAAACTCCCGAGCGCGCGAGCCGCGCCTATGACCGGAATCGCGACGGGTTTGTGATTGCGGGCGGCGGCGGTGTCATCGTGCTGGAAGAACTCGCCCGCGCAAGGGCGCGCGGGGCAAAAATTTACGCCGAACTTGTGGGCTATGGCGCGACGTCGGACGGCCATGACATGGTCGCGCCATCCGGCGAAGGCGCCGTGCGTTGCATGAAGCAGGCACTGGGGCCGCTCACTTCCGAAGTCGATTACGTGAATGCGCATGGCACGTCCACAACGGTGGGCGATGTCACCGAAATCAACGCCATGCGTCAGGTGTTCGGCAGCAAAATGCCACCCGTAAATTCCACGAAGTCCCTGACCGGACATTCGCTCGGTGCGGCCGGCGTACATGAGGCGATCTATTCCATTCTGCAGATGCAGAACGGCTTCATCGCCGAATCGGCCAATATCGAGGAGATCGATCCGGAAATTGCCGATGCGCCGGTTGTCCGCAGGCGTATCGACAATGCAAGGATCGACACGGTGATGTCGAACAGCTTTGGTTTCGGCGGCACGAACGCGTCGCTGGTTTTTCAGCGTTACAACGGGTGACCAGCCTTTCGGCGGGTGGGAGAACGAATGGCTGACCTCGAGAGTTCAGGTTCCGGACTGATGGCCGGCAAACGCGGCATCATCATGGGTGTCGCGAACGATCACTCGATCGCCTGGGGCATTGCGCGAATGCTCGCCGGACACGGCGCGGAACTGGCATTTACCTATCAGGGTGAGGCGCAGGGCAGGCGCGTGCGGCCGCTTGCCGCCAGCATCGGGTCCGAAATTTCCGTCGCCTGTGACGTGGGCCATGATTCCGAAATCGACGCCGCCTTCGAAACCATCGCTTCGCAGTGGGACCGCATCGATTTCCTGGTCCATGCCATCGCCTATTCCGACCGCAACGAGCTGAAGGGCCGGTATGTGCAGACGACGCGCGAGAATTTCGTCAGCACGATGAGCATATCCTGTTATTCCTTCACGGCGGTCGCGCGCCGCTGTGCCCCCCTGATGGGTGATGGCGGCGCGCTGCTGACGCTGACCTTCGGCGGCGCTACCCGGGTGATGCCGAATTACAACGTCATGGGCCTTGCCAAAGCGGCGCTGGAAGCCAGCGTCCGCTATCTCGCCGCCGATCTCGGCAAGGATGGAATCCGCGTCAACGCGATCTCGGCGGGTCCGATGCGAACGCTTGCCGGCGCGGGCGTTGGTGACGCACGCATCGTTTACAAATGGAACAAGGCGCACAGTCCGCTGAAGAAGAACATCCAGCTCGAACACGTTGGCGGCGCGGCGCTCTATCTCCTGTCCGAACTCTCGTCCGGCGTCACCGGCCAAATCCATTTCGTCGATGCCGGCTACAACATCATCGGCATGCCGCCGACGGAAGATCTCAAAGGCTGGATCGCCCCCGAAAACGGCGACTGACGGGCCGGCTATGGCCTGATCAGCCGCGGCTCCCAGTTGATGAAGCCATTGCGGTTCGGCATCTGCACCTTTGGCAGCGATTGGGCGTCCATCACCACATCCTTCGGCACGATGTTGTCGATCGAGAGGATGTAGGCGACGACCGCATAGACCTCATCGTTCTGCAGCGATTGCGGGTTGGTGATCGGCATGGCGCGCCGGATGTAATCGAACAGCGTCGTCGCATAGGGCCAGTAGGATGAAACAGTCTTCACCGGATTGGCGCTGGCCAGAGTGCCGACGCCGCCCACCAGCCTGTCGCCATTGGGCGTGCCCTGGCCATTGGCGCCGTGGCAGGCAGAGCATTTCGCCTGGAATATCTGCGCACCCTGCGCCACCGATCCGGAACCGGGCGGCAGCCCCTTGCCGTCCGGGGGAATGCTGATATCAGCCTTTGCGACTTCATCCGGCGTGGCCGGACGCCCCAATTTTGGCGGTGCGATTTCGGCTGCGAAGGCGCCTGCGCAAACGAAGCTGAGGACCGCTGCACCAGCGAAACCGGTTCTAAACATAAACATTGCTCACCTTGCCATTGGCCGCGACCGCCCAGCTTTGGATGGCGTTGAAATGGAAATTCTGCCGGGGTGCATATTGCGCCACCCATTCCGCGCGCGTCGGCTGAACCCGGCCCTTTTCGTCCGTCGTGCGGCTCATCAGCACCGCGGCGCCGCCGTTCCACATCCAGGGCAATCGGAATCTTGTCAGCGCTTTCGGCAGCACCGGGTTGGTCAGCGCCGCCTCCGCCCAGCTCTTTCCTCCGTCTGCGGAAATATCGACCCGGCGCACGCGCCCCAGGCCTGACCACGCCACGCCGGAAATTTCGTAATAACCAGGTCCCTGCATATCGACCGAGAACGACGGTTTCAGGATCACCGATTTGGGCTCCATCTGGAGCATGAATTCGCGTGCCTTCCCGTCCGGCTGCAATTCGGTGTAGCGCGAAGTTTCGTCCTTCGTGTACATCGGGCCGTCCATCACCTTCAGCCGTCGCAGCCATTTGACGTTGGTGTTGCCCTCGAAACCGGGCAGCAGCAGCCGCATGGGGAAGCCCTGCTCCGGACGGATCGGCTCACCATTCTGATAAAGCGCGATCATCGCGTCATCCATGGCCTTCCAGACCGGAACGCTGCGGCTCATGCCGGCGGCATCTGCCCCTTCCGCGAGGATCCAGGTTGCTTTCGGATCAAGACCCGCTTCGTCCAGCAATGTGGAGAGCTTCACGCCGGTCCATTCCGAACCGGAGAGCAGGCCATGCAAGTCACCTGCGGTCGCCTGTTGCGGCGTCGCCGCACCCGCGATTCCGCCAGAATTGCCGGCACATTCCATGAAATGAATTTCCGTGCGCATGGGATAACGCATCAGCGAATCGACCGTGAAGATCAGCGGCTGCCGCACCATGCCGTGGATCAGCAATTCGTGCTTTGACGGATCAATGTCCGGAGTGCCGTTGTGGTTGCGCACATAATGCAATCCTGCGGGCGTGATCGTGCCTTCCAGATATTGCAGCGGCGTGCGTGTGGATCCGGTGACTATGCGCGCCGGCGGCGCATTGGTGACCAGAATGCGTTT
>JANWHR010000085.1 GCA_025450355.1 Micropepsaceae bacterium | reverse complement strand
CGCAGGTATGAGAATAACTGTTCGGACTCTTCCGCGCGGCCCCGCATCGCAAATCACCCCGTCTCGACAACAACACCGAATCACGATCGGCACTTGCCGTCGAGACAGTTTTTCAGCAGCCTGCTAACCGCTGTTGCGCAGGCCCGCGGAGATGCCGTTGACCGACATGTGTATCCCGCGCAAAGTCTCTTCGTCCCCGTTCCCGGAGCGGCGCCGGCGCAGCAGGTCAAGCTGAAGCAGATTAAGTGCGTCGATATAGGGCAGGCGCAACCGGATGGATTCGGCAAGCGCCGGATTGGCTTCGAGGAATCGTGTTTGACCGGTGAGGGTCAGAACTGCGTCTGCGGTGGCTGACCATTCGGCCGAGATCCGGTCGAAAATAGTCTTCGCCAATTCGCGATCCTCCACCAATTCCGCGTACCGCTCACCAATTTCCAGATTGGATTTTGTCAGGACCATTTCGAGGTTTGCAACCACAGTCCGGAAGAAGGGCGACCGGTGGTACAGTTCGGCGAGTTCTTCGCCCCGCCCGGCCTGCCGAAGTTCCGACACGGCGGCGCCAAAGCCATACCAGCCGGGCAACATCACGCGCGCCTGCGACCAACTGAAAACCCAAGGGATCGCACGCAGATCTTCGATGCGGGTTGAGTTGGTGCGCGATGAGGGCCGGCTGCCGATTTTCAGGTTGGAGATTTCCGGCAGTGGTGTCGATTGACGGAAATAAGTCCCGAAGCCCGCAGTTTCATAGACCAGCGCACGATAGGCACGGTAGGCGTTGGCGCTGAATTGTCCAAAGACGGCGGAAAGATCCTCATCAGCGGCATCGTTTTCCGGCACAATTCCAGCCAGCAGTGCCGCGGCGACCATTCGCTCCAAAGTCCGGCGCCCGACATCCGGGTTGCCATATTTGCTGGCGACCACTTCGCCCTGCTCGGTGACGCGAATGCCGGTCGCGACCGCCCCTTCGGGCAGCGCCCTGGTCGCCTCAAAACTGGGACCACCGCCACGTCCCACGGTGCCGCCGCGGCCGTGGAAGAAGCGCAGCGATATGCCCGCGTTTTTCGCTTCACCCAGTAAGCCGCGGATGGCGGCGCGAATCTCGTAATTCGATGTGACGTAACCGCCATCCTTGTTGCTGTCCGAATATCCGATCATCACCTCCTGGATATTGCCTTGCGCGGCGAGCATCGCGCGTCCGGCCGGCAGCGCAAAAAACTCTCGCATAATCACCGGGCAATTGCGGAGATCCTTAATTGTTTCGAACAGCGGAATGACGCGCAGTGCGGGCTCCGGCTTCTCACCGGGTATGAACAGGCCAGCTTCTTTCAGCAGAATGCAGGTCTCCAGCAGATCGGAAACCGTTTCCGCCATCGATATAACGTAGTTGGCAACGGTTCCGGGCCCGAACCGGCTGCGCAGTTGGGCGGCGGTGTTCACGATATCCAGCTCGCGCGCGGTCTCATCCGAATAATGCCGGTATGGCGTGCGTAAAATCCGTGTGCTGCTCAATTCATGCACCAGAAGCGCCGTCCGGTCTGCCTCCGCCAACGTGGAGTAATTCTCATGCACGCCCGCTTCCCGCAGCAATTCCGTCACCGCGCGCTCATGCACCGCCGAGTTCTGCCGCAAGTCCATGACCGCAAGATGAAACCCGAAACTCTGCAATGCATCGCGCAGCTCACCTATCCTTCCCTCTGCCAGATCGGAGCTGCCGTTCTCAGCCAGCGAATTGGCAATCACCGAGAGGTCCCCGGCAAATTGCCCGGCAGAGGCGTAGGGTTGTTCACCGGTCTCAGGGGTGGTTGCGGGACCGACGAGCGCCTGCCGCGTCGACGTGAGCCGGGCGTGAACATGGGTCAGTGCCCTCCGGTACGGCTCATCGGCTTTTTGCGCCGACGCGGCCGGAGCCTGAGCCGCCAGCGCAAGCAGCGCCTTGCTCACGGGAACAAATTCGTCCGACAACGAAAGTTCGCGCCCCAACAGGTGGAGCTGTTCCAGGTAGTGGTCCAGCGCAATGCCGGAGAAGCGCCGAACCGCGTACTCAAGGCTCTTTGCCGAGACGAAGGGATTCCCATCGCGGTCTCCGCCCACCCATGAGCCAACCTGGAGGACCGTGGGTAGCGGACCTTCGAAGCCATACAGTTCCGCGATCTTGCGTTTCACGGCCGGAAGCTGCGAAACAAAGGTTCGGCCAAGTATTGCCGCCGCATTGTCGATTTCATCGGTGACGTGGATGCGTTCCGGCCTGAGCATCCGGGTTTGCCAAAGCGTCCTGATCTCACGCTTGAGGCGGGTTTCAATGGCTGCACGTTTGCTTTTGCTCGCGGCGTAAAGCTGATGGCTGGGGAGCAATTCGGCGATGGCGGTTTCGCGTTCGATGATGCTCTGTCGGCGGACCTCGGTGGGATGGGCGGTAATCACCGGGCAAATCAGCGCGCCTGCCAGATATTCGTACACGCGCTCTGCTGTCATCTCCGGCCTTTGCCGCAGCCCTTCCAGGGGCCCTTCGCCAGCCGAGGCGCCTTCGCAGCGCACGACATAATCATCGGCGATGTTGGCGAGTTGCGAAAAGATCGCAAACGCGCGGATCATCAACACCAGATCACGGCCCGACAGATAGGTGAGCCGGCGGATCAGCGGTACCGCAGACCGGCCCTGGCGGTGTTCATTGACCACATGCCGGCGCAACCCTTCGACATGGTCAAAGGCTGTCTGTCCGTGCTGCTCACGGACAACCTCGCCAAGCTGGCGCCCGAGCAGGCGTACCAACTCGCGGCTCGCCGTATCGGCTGGCGGTTGGGGGAGAATCAGGACCTGGCGCTCCGCCATGGTCATCCCAACGCCCGCACTTCCATCCCGTTCCGCGGCCCCGTCACCCCGCCGCTGTGCCGCCCACTGTCAGAGCGTCGATCCGGAGAGTCGGCTGGCCCACGCCGACCGGCACGCTTTGCCCGTTCTTGCCGCAGGTACCGATCCCGGTATCGAGCTTCATATCGGTTCCAATCATCGATACCCGTGTCATCGCGTCCGGCCCATTGCCGATCAGCGTGGCGCCCTTGATGGGCTCGGCGGCTTTGCCGTCCTGGATGCGATAGGCTTCCGTGCAGGAAAATACGAATTTCCCGCTGGTGATGTCCACCTGGCCGCCACCAAACTGCACCGCGTAAATGCCCTCCTTCACCGACGCGAGAATTTCTTCCGGGCTATGCTTTCCGGCCAGCATGTAGGTGTTGGTCATACGCGGCATCACCGGACTGCCAAAGGACTCGCGCCGGCCATTGCCGGTTGGAGGCATACCCATGAGACGCGCATTCATCCGGTCCTGCATATAATTTTTCAGGATTCCGTCCTCGATAAGGACCGTGCAGGACGTTGGCGTCCCCTCGTCGTCGATGCTCAACGAGCCCCGGCGCTCTGCAATTGTCCCGTCATCAACGACGGTGACGCCCGGCGAGGCGACGCGCTGGCCCAACAGGCCGGCAAACGCCGACGTCTTTTTGCGGTTGAAATCCCCTTCCAGTCCGTGGCCGACCGCCTCGTGCAACAGAATCCCCGGCCAGCCGGAACCAAGCACCACGGTCATTTCTCCGGCAGGTGCGGGAACCGATTGCAGATTGACCAGCGCCATCCGCAGCGCCTCATCGACCCCAGCCTGCCAATAGGCCGGAACGATGTAGTCGGTGTAAGCGCGGCGCCCGCCGCCACCGTAATAGCCGGTCTCCTGGCGCCCGTTCTGTTCCACTACGATCGAGATCGAAAGCCGGACCAACGGCCGGATATCGCGGAAGATTTCCCCGCCAGGCCGGATGATTTCCACCACCTGCCATTCCCCGGCGAGCGAACAGGACACCTGTTTGACCCTTGGGTCCTTTTTGCGGGCGTAAGCATCGACCTCGCCCATCAGTTTTACTTTTGCTTCAAAGGGTGCGGAATCGAGCGGACTGTCACTTGCGTACAGTTGGAGGTTCGAGCGCGGGGGGGCGCCCGCCAGCACGCCGGAATGGCCGAGCTTGACGACGCTGACTGACTCGGCGGCGCGCGCGATTGCCGCTTCCGAAAGTTCCGAGGCGTGGGCGTAGCCGGTTGCTTCGCCCGCCACCGCGCGCAGGCCAAAACCCTGCGTCGTGTCGTAGGTTGCGGCTTTCAGCCGTCCATCGTCGAAGGAAAAACTCTCCGTTTGGCGGTATTCCAGGAAAAGTTCGCCGTCGTCGGCCCCGTGAAGGGTCTTGTCCACAATCGCCTGGACCCGGCTGCGCTCGAGCCCGGTCTGGGTGAAAAAGAGATTTTCGTGGCTGGTCATGGGGACGCGCTCGGGAGGGTCAGTTCTGGTATATAGGATCGGCGTCGCGAACTGCCACTCAAGGCCAGGCAACAATTCAGTGCGCAAAGATAATGCGTGGCATCAGGTCGCAATGACTCGCGTTGCCCGCCCCGCCTAAATCCTGCGTGGCGCACAGCCGGTTGCGGCGATTCGGTGCTCGCGCCGCATCTGCCTTGGAGGGGCAAATGACCCGCAAGCTCGCACTCTTAACCACCCTGCTGGCTGTGGCTCTACCGGTCGCGGCCGCCGCCCAGACCCTGGTCGGGCAACCCACGCCCTGGGAATTGGGTCTTCAGCCCGCCGCCGCCGATCGCATGCGCGATATCATAGGGCTGCATCAGTTCGTGCTCTACATCATCACCGTCATCAGTCTGTTTGTCGGCGGGCTGCTGATCTGGATCGTGATGCGCTTCAACGCACGTTCAAATCCCGTTGCCTCGGCGACAACGCACAACTCAACATTGGAAGTGCTGTGGACGATTGTTCCCGTGCTGATCCTGGTGGCGATCGCGATCCCTTCATTCCGTCTGCTCTATTTCGAAGACACGATTCCAAAACCCGATATGACGATCAAGGCGATCGGGAAACAGTGGTTTTGGTCGTATCAGTATCCGGACAACGGCAATTTCCAGTTTGACGCCCTGCGGATTCCGGACCGTCGTTCGGCGCCAGCGGTTCCCAACGGTCCGCCGCGCCTCCTCGGAACCACAAATCATGTGGTGGTGCCGGTGGGGAAAATCGTCCGCGTTCTGACCACCGGTGCGGACGTAATCCATTCCGGGGCGGTTCCGGCCTTTGGCGTCAAGATGGATGCGGTTCCCGGCCGCATCAATCAGACCTGGTTCAGGGCCGACCGGATCGGCACCTATTATGGCGAGTGTTCAGAACTGTGCGGCGCCAACCACGCCTTTATGCCAATCACCGTCGATGTCGTCAGCCAGGCTGATTTCGACACGTGGGTACAACAGGCGAAAACCAAATTCGCTGCCGCCGGCACGCCGACGCGCGTCGCGGCGGAACACTGAGGAAAGCGAGGAACGCCATGGCCGGAGCACATGAACACGGGGCGGTTGCGCATGCCCACGCCGGCGGCCACCCCACGGGCTGGCGTCGCTTCGTCTATTCGACGAACCACAAAGACATCGGGACGATGTATCTGGTCTTCGCGATCATCGCAGGGCTCGTGGGCGGTGCTTTTTCGATCGCAATACGCGCCGAGCTGATGTATCCCGGTTTGCAGGTCTTCAGCGAACCGCACACCTACAACGTGTTCGTCACCGGCCATGCATTGATCATGATCTTCTTCATGATCATGCCGGCCATGATCGGCGGGTTCGGCAACTGGTTCACGCCGTTGATGATCGGCGCGCCGGACATGGCCTTCCCACGCATGAACAACATTTCCTTCTGGCTGCTTCCCTTCTCGTTCACGCTGCTGATTCTTTCGATGTTTGTCGAGGGCGACTCAGGCGGCCAGGGTGTCGGTGGCGGCTGGACGATTTACGCCCCGCTTTCGACCTATGGCTCTCCGGGGCCGGCCATGGATCTTGCGATCTTTTCGCTGCACATCGCGGGCGCATCGTCGATTCTCGGCGCGATCAACTTCATCACC
Organism: Micropepsaceae bacterium; assembly: GCA_025450355.1. Classification (GTDB taxonomy): domain Bacteria; phylum Pseudomonadota; class Alphaproteobacteria; order Micropepsales; family Micropepsaceae; genus CAIYRG01. The sequence continues at coordinate 7,602 of JANWHR010000085.1, read as the reverse complement.
ACCATTTTCAATATGCGCGCCCCCGGGATGACGCTGCACAAAATGCCGCTCTTCGTCTGGTCGATCCTGGTCACGACATTCCTCCTGCTGCTGTCGCTCCCGGTGCTCGCAGGCGCCATCACCATGCTGCTTACCGACCGCCATTTTGGCACTACATTCTTCAATCCGGCGGGCGGCGGCGATCCGATCCTGTTCCAGCACCTGTTCTGGTTCTTCGGCCATCCGGAAGTTTACATCCTGATCCTGCCTGGCTTCGGCATGATCAGCCAGGTGGTCTCGACCTTCTCGAAAAAGCCCGTGTTCGGCTATCTCGGTATGGCCTATGCGATGGTCGCGATCGGTTTCATTGGTTTCGTCGTGTGGGCGCATCATATGTACACAGTGGGCCTGTCGGTGGACACCAAGGCCTATTTCGTCTTCGCGACCATGGTCATCGCGGTGCCGACAGGCGTGAAGATTTTCTCCTGGATCGCCACCATGTGGGGCGGCTCAATCAGCTTCCGCACGCCCATGTTGTGGGCGATGGGATTCATCTTCCTGTTCACTATCGGTGGCGTAACTGGCGTTGTGCTGGCGAATGCGGGCGTGGACGTTGTCCTGCAGGACACCTATTACGTCGTCGCGCACTTCCATTACGTGCTGTCCCTGGGTGCGGTGTTCGCGATCTTTGCCGGCTGGTACTACTGGTTCCCGAAGATCACCGGTTACATGTACAACGAGACACTGGGAAAGCTGCACTTCTGGACCATGTTCATCGGCGTCAATGTGGCCTTCTTCCCGATGCATTTTCTCGGGCTGGCCGGCATGCCCCGGCGCTACGTCGATTACCCGGATGCATTCGCGGGCTGGAACTACGTGTCCTCGATCGGTGCCTACATTTCGGGCTTTGGAGTGCTCGTGTTCCTGCTTTGTATGGCTGAGGCTTTCCTCCGCAAGCGTGTCGCGGGCGACAATCCCTGGGGTGTTGGCGCAACCACGCTCGAGTGGACGCTGTCGTCGCCGCCTCCGTTCCACACCTACAACGAACTGCCGCAGATTGCGGATGCCCCCCAACATTGAAGGCTGAGCACCGGTGACGATTGCTGCTGAAGATCGCGATTCGATCGCTGCCGTAACCGGCGAGTTTGCGACCGTCTCCGATTATTTCACGCTTCTGAAGCCGCGGGTGATGTCGCTTGTGGTCTTTACCGGTATTGCGGGAATGGCGCTGGCGCCCGGGCATGTCCATATCGCGATTGCCTTCACGGCGCTGTTGTGCATCGCGGTTGGAGCAGGCGCGTCGGGCGCTCTCAATATGGCCTATGATGCCGACATCGATGCCCTGATGTCGCGCACGATCGGCCGGCCGGTGCCGCAACGCCGGATCACGCCGGGAGCGGCGGCCGGTTTCGGAATGATGCTGGCGGTTTGGGCGATCACCGTGATGGGCCTGTTCGTGAACCTGCTCGCGGCATCGCTCCTCGCCTTCACGATTGCCTTTTATGTGCTCGTTTACACGGCATGGCTAAAGCGCCGCACGGCCCAGAACATCGTGATTGGCGGGCTTGCCGGTGCGCTTCCTCCGGCAATCGGCTGGTCGGCGGTGACGGGTTCGCTCGCCATTCCGCCGCTCGTACTCGTGGCAATCATATTCCTGTGGACGCCCGCGCATTTCTGGGCGCTGGCGCTCTATCGCACCTCCGATTATGCGCGGGCGGGGGTTCCGATGCTTCCGGTCGTGGCCGGAAAAGCCGAGACGCGGCGCCAGATCGTGATCTACACGGTGCTGACCGTGGCAGCCGGTTTTGCGCCGGTCCTGCTGGGCTTTGGCGGGCCCGTGCTGCTTGCCATGGGTACCGCCCTGGGTGGCTGGTTCCTGTTCCAGAGCATCCGGGTCGCGTGCGAACGGGACACGATTCGCGAACCGCAGGCGCGCCGCCTGTTTGGGATTTCAATTCTTTACCTGTTTGCCGTGTTTGCTGCGGTGTTGACGGAGCAGGCGGTGGGCATCGCGCCATTTCCGCCACTGATCGCGGGATGAACGATGACGGCAGAGACAGAGAGCGTTTTGAACGTGCACGGAGGATGCGCAACTACGCCATTGCGGGTGCGCTGCTGCTTTTTGTTATTTTCCTCTTCTATTTGACCATCGTCAGGCTGGGAGGACATGTTGCAGATTAGGAAAATACTGAAACTGAACCGCAATCATGTGGTGTTCGGTTCCTGTTTTGCCGTCGTCGTTGCGATGGTTGGTGCGACCTACGCCGCCGTGCCGTTCTATTATGCCTTCTGCCGTGCCACGGGTTACGGCGGCACGCCGAATCGTGCCACTGCCGCCCCGGGCGTCGTGCTAAATCGCATCATTACCGTCAGCTTCGATACGAATGTCGATCCAAAACTGCCCTGGACATTTTATCCGGAACAGCGGTCCGTAAATGTAAAGGTCGGTGAAAACCAGCTTGTATTCTTCCGTGCCGTGAACAATTCAAAAGAGGCCGTCACGGGTCATGCGACTTTCAACGTCCAACCTGACGAGGCGGCCCGCTATTTCACGAAAATCCAGTGCTTCTGCTTTACCGAGCAGCGGCTGGCGCCCGGCGAATCGGTGGACATGCCGGTGTCATTCTTTGTTTCCCCGAAGATCGTAAAGGATCACGACGTCGATTCGGTTTCCGAAATGACACTGTCCTACACATTTTACCCCTCGGCCACTCAGAGCACGGACGGCAAAACCGCCTCCGCAGAGCTGAAGGGCAGGGGCTGACCATCGAGAGGGAGATTATGGCGCGCGGCGAAGTACATCACGATTACCATCTGGTCGATCCGAGCCCGTGGCCTATTGTGGGTGCCTCAGGGGCATTCATCATGCTCATCGGCGCCGTGTTCTGGATGAACTCCGGCTACACGGGATTCTGGGGGCTTCCTGTCAACGGTCAGCCGTGGGTTTTCCTGATCGGCGTTGTCGTCGTGCTTTACACAATGGCCGGCTGGTGGCGCGACGTCGTGCGCGAGTCGGTCGTCCGTGGCGACCACACTCCGGTGGTGAAGCTGGGGTTGCGCTATGGCATGATCCTGTTCATCGCCTCGGAGGTAATGTTTTTCTTCGCCTGGTTCTGGGCCTTCTTCAACTCCGCGCTTTTTCCGAAGGACGTGTCGATCGGGCAATGGCCGCCTCAGGGGATCGTCACCTTCGACCCATGGCATCTGCCGCTGTTGAACACGCTGATCCTGCTAACCTCCGGTGCGACGGTCACCTGGGCGCATCATGCGATCCTGAACCGGGATCGCAAAGGCGCCATTCAGGGCCTGATCGTGACCGTGCTGTTGGGCATGAGCTTTACCGCCGTGCAGGCTTATGAATACAGCCACGCCTCCTTCACGTTCGGACTGAATCACGCGCAGCTCGTGCCGCTGACCGATCCTGTCCACATGCTGCTGGCAGCCGGTGTCGGTAACCTGACGGCGATTTACGGCACGACATTTTTCATGGCGACGGGTTTTCACGGCGCGCATGTGATTATCGGGACAACGTTCCTGATCGTGTGTCTCGCGCGGGCAATTGCCGGCCATTTCACTCCGGCGCGGCACTTCGGTTTTGAAGCCGCTGCCTGGTACTGGCATTTTGTGGACGTGGTGTGGCTGTTTCTGTTCGCCTGCATTTACGTCTGGGGCGCCAGCGCGATTACCGAATGAACCGTCCCGCGGGTGGTCAGACGGCATCTGTTGTTCGCGCGACACTGCTGTCACGCTGCCCCGGTTGCGGCCGCGGGCCTCTGTTCCGCGGTTTCCTGACTGTCGCGCCATCCTGCAGCAATTGCGGGCTGAGCTTTGCCCGGTTTGAGGCAGGGGATGGTCCGGCGGTATTCGTCATTCTGATCGTCGGCGCCGTAGTTTCTGCCGGTGCGCTGCTGACGGAGGTTCGCTTTCAACCACCCTATTGGGTCCAGGGCGCGATTTGGGGACCAGCGGTGATTGTCCTGTCGCTTGGTCTGCTGCGGCCGTTGAAAGCCGGTCTTATTGCGCTCCAGTACAAGCACCGGGCCGAAGAGGGGCGCCTCGCCCGGTAGTCTCTCACGGACTCGCGCCTTTGATCCGGCGCGCGCCGGTGGTTTAACGCGATCATGATCCGCTTCCGGCCACTGCTCGCGCCCACGCTCTGCCTGATCCCGGCGCTGCCTCTGCTCATCGGACTCGGCGTGTGGCAGCTCGAACGGCTGCAGCAGAAGGAGGCCCTGATCGCCGCTGTTCAGGCGGGCCTTGGCTTGGCGCCGGTCCCGCTGACCGGCATCCTCAAAACCGACCCGTCCGGTTGGGACTGGCGGCACGTCCGCATCTCCGGCCATTTCCTGCATGACAAGGAACAGTACCTGTTCGCTCAAGGCCCACAGGGGGCGACAGGCGTCCACGTCATTACCCCCCTGGCGATGCCGGACCAGAAGATGGTGCTGGTGGATCGCGGCTTCGTGCCGGATGCCTTGCGCGATCCCGCGCGCCGGACAAAAGGGCAAATAGCGGGCGAAGTTGCGTTGACCGGCGTGTTGCGCCTGCCGGAACGGCCGGGCGTGTTCACGCCCGCGCACGACCCGAAAACGCGGCTATGGTTCGTGAAGGATATTCCCGCCATGGCAAAGGCTGCAGGTATCGATGTTTCGCCCGTGTTGGTCGAAGCCGATGCAACACCCAACCCCGGCGGATGGCCTTTGGGTGGTCAGACCAGGGTCGATTTTCCCAATGATCATCTGCAATATGCCATCACATGGTTCGGTCTGGCGCTGACGCTTCTGGCCATCTATTTCCTGTATCACCACTCGCGCAAACGGCTGACACTGACGAGACCTGCGGCCCGGAAATCCTGATATGGAATTTGTGAGCACAAGAGGCGGTGGCCGCGCGTCGTTCGAGGATGTGCTGCTTGGCGGCCCCGCCGCGGATGGCGGGCTTTTCCTGCCTGCAGACTGGCCGGCATTCAGCTTCGCCGAAATCCGCGAGTTGGCATCGGTCTCCTATGCAGAGGCCGCCGTTCGGATTCTGCTGCCTTTTGCCAGCGGCACATTTTCGGCGGAGGAGCTGCGAATCGATGCTTCGTCCGCCTATGCGTCGTTCTCGCACCGTGCTGTGGCTCCGCTGAGGCAGCTCGCACCGGATTTGTTTCTCCTCGAGCTGTTCCATGGGCCGACGTTCGCTTTCAAGGACCTGGCGCTGCAGTTGATGGCGCGTCTTTTCGCCCGGGCACTGGCAAGGCGGGGACGCCAGGCGACGATCATCGCCGCCACCTCCGGTGATACCGGATCGGCCGCCATTGCGGCATTCCGGGGCCAACCCGGATTGCAGGTGGTCGTCCTGCATCCAAAAGACCGAGTCTCCGAAATGCAGCGGCGGCAGATGACGACCGTCACCGACGCAAATGTTCACAACATCGCGGTGGAGGGCGATTTCGACGATACCCAGGCCATCGTCAAACAGCTTTTTGACGATGTTGAGTTCAGCAGGCGGATGAATCTCACCGCGGTGAACTCGATCAACCTCGCGCGCATCCTTGCGCAAACCGTCTATTACTTCACGGCGGCGGCTGCACTTGGTGCGGGCGAGGGGCGGGCGGTCAATTTCGTCGTGCCGACGGGCAATTTCGGCGACGTGTTTGCCGGTGAAGCCGCCGCGCGGATGGGCCTTCCCGTCGGACGGCTGGTCATTGCAACCAATGTCAACGATATTTTGGTGCGGGCGCTTTCAACGGGCGAATATGGCATTGCGGGCGCCGTACAGCAGACATTCAGCCCGTCCATGGACATCCAGGTGGCGAGCAATTTCGAACGCGCGCTGTTTGAAGCATCGGGAAGAGATGCGTCATGGGTGCGTCGCGTGATGATGGAATTTCGCAGCGCGCGGCGGTTTCCGATACCGGAAAGCGTCCGCGCGAACCTGCGCGGGCGCTACATCGCGGAAAAATCCGGCGAAAGCGATACCCTGGACGCAATCCGGCACACCTGGAGCGGAGCAGGCATGATCGTGGACCCGCACACCGCAGTTGGCCTTGGCGCGTACGCCAGGCTGCGGGAGCAATTGGACGGGCCTGTTGTCGCGCTGGCAACGGCCCACCCGGCCAAATTTCCCGACGCGATTTTACACGCGATCGGAATACGGCCCCAGATCCCGGAGGCGCTCGCAAAATTGCCGGTGCTTGAGGAGCATTGCACCTGGCTGCCGAATTCAACGTCCGCAGTGAAGAAATTCGTTTGGGAGTGCACAGGCTCATGACGATCAGAATCACCCGTTTGCCCTCCGGTCTGACCATCGTCAGCGATCCCATGCCACACCTGATGAGCACGGCTCTGGGTGTCTGGGTCAACTGCGGTTCGCGTCATGAGCAGGCCTCCGAGAGCGGCTTGTCGCATATGCTCGAGCACATGGCGTTCAAGGGCACCAGGCGGCGCTCGGCCAGGGATATTGCCACCGAAATCGAGTCCGTGGGCGGAGACCTCAATGCCTATACCGGCCGCGAACAGACGGCTTTTCATGCGCGCGTGCTGAAGGACGATACCGGCCTCGCGCTCGACATTATCGCCGATATCCTGATCGATCCGGCGTTTGAAGAAGGCGAGCTTGCCAACGAACGGGATGTCATCATTCAGGAGATCGGGCAGACCCGCGATACGCCGGACGATCTGGTTTTCGATTTGCTGCAGGAGGCGTGTTTTCCGGATCAGCCGGTCGGCCGTCCCATTTTCGGCAGCGAAGAAAAGGTCGCCGGATTTTCCCGCGATGACCTTGGCGGCTATATGGCCAGGCATTATCGCGCGGGCGCGATGGTTCTCGCCGGCTCGGGCGCGATCGAGCATGAAAGGCTCGTCGAAGCGGGCGAAAAGCTGTTCTCCAGGCTGGAGAAGGGCTCAGAGCGCGAATATGAACCGGCGCGGTTTGAAGGTGGCGAAACCCGCTCCGATGAGGAACTGGAACAGGCGCATCTCGCCTTTGCATTTTCGGGCGTGTCTTCCAACGATCCGGACGCTTACACGGCGCAGGTATTTGCAACCGCGCTGGGGGGGGGAATGTCGTCGCGGCTGTTCCAGGAGGCGCGGGAAAAGCGCGGGCTGTGTTACGCGATTTACGCGTTCGCACATTCATATCGCGATGCCGGAATGGTGGGGGTTTACTCGGGAACGTCGGCGGCAAAAGCCGGTGAGATCGCGCCCCTGATTGCCGCGGAAATGCAGGCGATGAGCACCGGCGCGACGGAAGAGGAGGTGGCGCGTGCACGGGCACAACTGAAGGCCTCCCTGCTGATGGGCCTGGAACAGCCGCATGCGCGCTGCGAATTGATGGCAGGCCATTTGCACATCTATGGCCGTCTGTTGAGCACGGACGAAATTGTCCGGCGCATCGATGGCGTGGACGTGGAGGCGATTCGCAGGTTCGCGCTCAAGCTCTGCGAAGCAGGCAATCCGGCCATGGCGTCCGTTGGGCCGGTGAAGCGTTTGGAATCGCGCGCGCGCTTTGCCAGCCGTTTCGGATGCCGCGCGGCCTGATACACCGCGGGCGGCCATGCTGATCAAGGGCCTGATTTTTCCGGGGGGCCGCGAACCGGTTCTGCATGGCGAAGGTTTGTCGCTCCGCTATCCGGAAATG
>JANWHR010000084.1 GCA_025450355.1 Micropepsaceae bacterium | reverse complement strand
CGCGTTGCCGCGAGCATTGTTGGCGCTGCGGGAATGCCGGAACTGATTGCGCCATCACTCGCCGAATCTGAGTCGCTGGCGCTGAAATTCGCACGCGAGCCGGATTGCATGGCGCGCGTGCGCGCGAAGCTTGCAGCCAATCGCGAAACCTGCGCGCTATTTGATGTGGAACGATACACGCGCAATCTGGAAGCGATTTACACTCGGATGATGGAGACGATCTGATGCACACCGTCGTTTGGACATTCACCGTGCCGGCAGGAACGGACAAAACGCAAATCGTGGAGACCATCCGGGCGACCGCCCATGGCTATCAGGGCATCCCCGGTCTGATCCGCAAGTACTACGGCATTGCGCCGGACGGTGCCTCATTCGCCGGTATTTACCTCTGGGAGAACAAGGCCGCTGCGGATGCCTTCTACACGCCCGGCTGGATCGCCATGGTGACGAAGCGCTGGGGCAGTGCGCCGCTGCGTCAGGACTGGGAAACACCCATGGTGGTTGAAAGCGCCGAGCACCGCCTGATCGCCGCGGAGTAGCGGAACGAGCCACGAAAAGCGAGAGAATGCGGACTGGAAGCCCGCGGTCCAAGAAAGGAATGCCGCCGCAGGCCCTTTATGGACCGCGGGCTTCCAGCCCGCATTCTTGTCTCGCGATTTTCCGCCCTCCCTCCTTACTGCGGGGCTGGGCCTTCGCTGACGCGGGCCATGTCCTCGGGCCGAATCCACTTTTTGAATGCGGCCTGAATTTCGGCCGGCGTGAGCGCAATGTAGTGACGCGCCGCGATGGCCGGTTCATCAGGCGGAAGACCGAGGTCCCAGCGCCCGGCAAGTCCGCGCGAGATGTTCCTGACGCTGGCCTCACCCAGCGGTATCTGCCGCACCATCAGCGCCTGTGCACGTTGCAGCTCATCGGCGGTGACAGGCGCGTCCTGCATGTGCTTCAGCTCCTGAAGCACCATGGCGCCCGCTTTCGAGACATTCTGCGGATCGCACGCATAATCCACGAAATAATTGCCGCGCGTCCTGCCGGAATTCACGTCCGAACCGACGGAATAGACGAGGCCGGCGTTCTTGCGCAGGTCGATGGACAGCCGGGTGGAATAGAAGCTTCCGCCCAGTACTGCATTGCCGAGATCGAGCGCGTAATAATCCGGATCCGTCCGCTTCAGCCCGATTGTTTCGGCGAGAATCACCTGATCCTGCACCCTACTTGCATCGGGTACGTTGAGGACCGTGGATTTGTTCACCGGAACCGGCGGCAAATCCGTCGGTGGCTTTGGTCCGGCTGCGGTCCAACCGCCGAAATATTTTTCGACGGCCGCTTTGGCGCGTTCCGGCGTAATGTTTCCGACCACGACAATGGTGGTCAGGTCGGGACGGAATGCGACATTGTAATAGTTCTTCACGTCATCCAGCGTGATGGACCTGACGCTTTCAGGCGTGGGTTCGCGCAAGGACGGATCGCCCTTCGGGAACAGCGCCTGGCGCAGCGCCCGCTGTGTCAGGAAGCCAGGGCTCTGCAACTGCGCCGCCACGACGCGCGCGACCTGTCCCCGCGTGATGTCCAGCGCCTGCTGCGGAAATGCGGGATGCAGCTCATTCTCCGCCAGCAATTCCATGCCGCGGTCGAGATCACGCGAAAGCACCTGCAGGCTGAAGTCCGTGCCCGCGCTTTCTTCCGCGCCGATTTCATCCAGGGCCGCCTGGAAGGCGAGGCGGTCCAGCTTCTGGCTGCCATAGTTGAACAGCTCGCTGATGACCTGCGACATGCCCTCCTTGCCGTTGGGCACCTCGAGTTCGGAGCGGTTTTTGATGTGCCCGTACACCATCACGCTGTCGCTGACATTTTCCGGCTGCACCATCAGCGTCAGCCCATTCGGCAGTGTGCTGATCACCGGATGAACGGTCGATGGCGGCACATTCAGCCGGTTCAGCGCGGTTTCCGCCCAGTCGGGCAGCTTTGTGCCTTGCGCCTCGCCCAGTGCGATCGATTCCTGGCCACCAAAACCCGAAGACGCGACGGGGCGTCCAGTACCGCGCGGTGTGAGAACCGCCGTGACCGCGTGATCGAGATCGAGATATTTGCGCGCGACGCGATTCACGTCGGCAACCGTCACTTTCTTGATGCGCTCGAGATCGTCGTCGGGCGAGTTCAGGTGGTACACGGCGACCGCTTCGGACCAGACATTTGCCAGACCGGCGATTGAGTTTTTCTCAAACTCCGCCTGGCGCTCTTCCTGCGTCTTGGCGGCGTCCACCAGATCGGACGGGATGCCGTCCTGCAGAATCTTCTGCAACGTCCTTTTAAGTTCGGCCGTCGCGGCCTTCGCATCGGCGTCCGCGGGATAGGAGATGGAAGCATAGGCCATGCCGACTTTGTCGAGCGGGTCGAGCGAAAAGCCGGTCCCCAACGCTTTGCCCTGCGGCACCAGCGCATAAAGATCGCTGCGCTCACTGTTCAGTACATCCGAGAGGACTTCCAGCGCGGGAAAGTCCGCGCTGTCGAGCCCCGGCACCCGAACCGCGAGTATGCTCGAACCATTGGCCTGATCGGTTGGAACCACGACGGGCTCCGAAGGTGTTATCGGTTGGGGATTCACTGCGGCATGCGCGGGCAGCGTTTTGCGCGGAATCGGGCCAAAATATTCCCGGATCTTCGCCAGCGTCGCCTGCGGATCGAGATCGCCGACCAGGACGAGGATGGCGTTGTTCGGCGCGTACCATTTGCTGTAAAAGCTTTTCAGCATCGCGCCGGTGGTCTTGTCGAACGATGGCCGCGTGCCGAGCGCGTCATGTGCAGAGGGCGTACCGGCGAACATGATCTGGCGCAGCTTCTCGAACATCACATAGCCGGGGTTCGACAGGTCCTGCGCCACTTCCTGCTCGATGGCGCCGCGCTCGTTCTTCCATTCCGCATCGCTGTCGTTCACATCACGCATGCGGATGGATTCGATGTGCAGCGCGAGGTCCAAATCTTCGGAGGGCACAGTGAAGAGGTACTGTGTGAGATTCTCCCGCGTATTGGCGTTGAAATTGCCCCCCATGATGCTTCCGATATCGGCAAGCTGGTCGGCCGAAAGACCCGGGCTCCCGCGGAACATCATGTGCTCCTGCGCGTGCGCCATGCCGGGGAATCCCGCCGGCGCGTCGTCGGAGCCCGCGAGGTAGTTAATCGAGGTCGCAACGACGGGCGCGAGCGTGTTTCGCACCAGAATCACGCGCAATCCGTTGGGAAGCGTCGCCCGGACCACGTTCTGTTCCTGGGCTGCCGGCGCGGAGACGGGCGACGCAGCGCCCGCAAATTGCGAGACGCCGAATGCGGCCAAAGCGACCCCGCCCGCCAGTGCGCCCGCGAGACCGAACCAGCGGCGACGGCCTGCACGCGATAATTCCATAGTGAACTCCTGAAGATGAAGGTCTTTTGTTTATTGATGTTCCGGAAGATTGTGGGTTTTACCTGACGAAACAAGGCAAAACACCACTCCAATCCTTTAAGAAATTCACTTCCCCGTCACACTGTTCTCTGAAGACTATCGTAAACGCCTGAAATCCCGCCATTCTCCATTGCCGGTGCAGGTGCAGGCTTTTTTTTCGCTGGCAATGGGCTATGGACCGGAAAGCATTCCCGCTGCAAGGTTTGGGTCATGGCGCGGCTTTCCATCCGCATTGCATTTGAAGGCGCCGAACCGTTCGGTCCGGGCAAGGTTCGCCTGCTCGAATTGATCGAGAAGGAAGGCTCGATCCGCGCGGCGGCAAGCGCCATGAGCATGAGCTACCGTCATGCCTGGCTGCTGCTTCAGGCGCTGGAGGATACATTTGGGGCGCCAGTAATCGCCACTTCGACGGGCGGATCGCACGGCGGAGGCGCGAGACTCACCGAATTGGGCGGGAAGTTGGTTCAGCGCTACCGCTCGATTGAGATGCATGCAGCCCGCGCGGCGGCAGCCGAACTGGATGAACTGTCGCATGCGGCGGCGCGTTCAGTTTCGGAGCAGCGTCCCGGCAAAAAACGTGACAATCCGCGTTGAAGCGGGATGCTTCCAGGGCGGGACACATGGACTCTCGCGTGGCGATTGGCGCGCGATCTGGTTCGGCCGGTCAAAAGACTGTCGGTTGCGCAACGGCTGGCGATGATCCCGGCTTCGGGCGCACCGCTCTCCCGTCCCGTTACCGTCTGGTTTGACGAGCATCAGATTCCGTTTATCGAAGCGGAAAGCGATGAAGACCTCGCGGTTACGCTGGGCATTGTCCACGCACATCTGCGCCTCGCCCAGATGGAGGTGATGCGAAGGGCCAGCCAGGGCCGCGTGGCGGAACTGGCCGGGCGCCGGGCGTCAATGATCGACCGTCTGGTGCGGACTTTTGATGTCACGCGCGCGGTCCCGCAAATCCTCGCGCAAATGCCGGAGACGACGCGCGCCTGGCTCGACGGATTTGTGCGCGGCATCAACCATGTACTCGATCATGGTGCGCCGCCGCGGGAATTCCGCTTGCTCGGAATCCAAAAGGAATACTGGACAGCTGCCGGCGTTGTGGCTCTGGGACGGCTGGTCTCGGCCGATGTCAACTGGCTGATATGGCTGCGAATCTTTCGCTTTCGTGAGCGCGCGGACTGGCCGCGGCTGTGGCGCGATTTCTGCACGGCGGACATGCTGTCGATTGCGCCGGACGAACCGGACCCCGCTTTCGCAGCCCTGCGCAGCGGAAGCAACTCCTTCGCCGTGGCTGGATCGAGGACTGAAAGCGGCGGGGCACTGATCGGCAGTGATCCGCATCTCTCGATTACATTGCCGAACAGCTGGCTGCTCGCCGGGATGAAATCACCGTCGCACCACGCTGTTGGCATGATGATTCCCGGGCTCCCGTTCATCGCCCTGGGACGGAATCCGTCGATCGCATGGGGCGGGACAAATCTGCACGCGGCCAGCAGCGATCTGGTGCTGGTGCCCAAACGTCAATCATTGCGCGTCCGCGAGGAACGGATTGCCGTGTTGGGCCAGCCACCCGTGGCGCTTCGGGTGCGCGAATCGGAGTGGGGCCCCGTAATCAGCGACCTCCCGCCTTTTCAGGGGCGTGAAACTGTGGCGCTGCGCTGGATGGGTCATCGGCCGAGCGACGAGATCACCGCGATGCTGCGCGTCGGGCAGGCGCGGAACTGGACGGAATTTCGGGCGGCGCTCTCCAATTATGCGGTGCCCGGCCTCGAAATGGTGTTTGCCGCGGCATCGGGCGAGATCGGCAAGATCACAGCTGCAACCTTGCCCCGGCGAAACGTCACGCCGGAAGACATCGTGGTCGCGCCATCACCGGGGTGGGCGTCGCCATGGCCGGTGGAAACTCTGCCCATGGAATTCTGTCCGGAGAAGGGTTTTGTTGCCTCCGCCAATGCGCGGCAGGCTCCCCCCGCGCCGTTGATCGGTTATCATTTTTCCCCGCCGGTGCGGATCCGCCGCTTCGCCGAACTGCTTCGCGGTTCGCAGGCGCTTTCGCTGCCCGATGTTTTCCGCATCCAGGCGGATGTCCATTGCGCGAATGCCTTGCGCGAACGCGACGTGATCTGCGTCTGGCTCGCGGGACTGCCGCAATATGACATGCTTCGGCAGACGCTTCTCGAATGGAACGGCGACTACCGGCAGGATTCCAAAGCCGCGCTGGCCCACGAAACGATTGTTGCGAGACTTGCATGTGATGTCGTGCCGAAACATTTGCGCGAGGCGTGGGACGCGTCCTGGGGAACAAGAATCCTGCTGTGGCGTGCCGTTCAGTCCGCGCCGGAACCGGCACGGCGCGAGGCATTGCACCGCGGCGCCGGTGAAGCCGCGCGCAACATCAAAACCACCGGTTGGGGAGCGCGTCATCGCCTTGTGCTGCAGCATCCGCTGGGCAACCTGCCTGTGGTGGGACACCGCTACCGTATCTTCGATCTGCCGGCCGATGGCAGTTCCGAGACGCTTTTGAAGACCGCGCATGGAATGACTGCCGGGCGCCACCGTGCCAGTTATGGTTCTGTTTCCCGGCATGTGTCCGATCTCGGCGATCCGGACGCAAACTGGTTTGCGCTGCTGGGCGGGCAGGACGGCTGGATCGGCAGCAGTACGTTTGCCGATCAGGTGCAGCTTTGGCGGCGCAGCGAATATGTCCGCATCCCGACGCGGATCGGGACTGTGCGTAACAGTTTCCCGCACCGCATCATACTGAGGCCTGGCGCATGATTGATGCGACACCCCTGCTGAGAGTTTATGCCACACGCCGCTTGCGAAGCCTGCAGGCCGAAAATGTCTGCAACTCGCAGAGCGCACAGCTTCTGTCACTGCTCCGGCGCGCCGCGGATACCAAATTTGGACGTGACCATGGATTCCAGAAAATTCACAGCGTCGCTGATTTTCAGGCGGCGGTCCCCTTGCGACGCTATGAGGATATTTGGCGGGACTATTGGCAGCCCTCCTTTCCGGTGCTGAAGGATTGTACCTGGCCCGGCACCATTCGGTTCTTTGCGCTTAGTTCCGGGACCAGCGCCGGCACCTCGAAATACATCCCATGCAGCGAAGACATGAATCGGGCGAACAGCCGCGCGGCGCTGGATTTGCTGGTGCATCACGTCGCAAATCGGCCCGCCAGCCATGTATTGGGCGGCAAGATTTTCATGCTAGGCGGCAGCACGGCCCTGACGAAACTGGCGCATGGCATCTTTGCCGGCGACCTGTCCGGAATTGCGGCGTCGCGCATGCCGGTGTGGGCGCGCTCCTTTACCTTCCCGCCTCCGGAGCTTGCCCTAATCGCGGACTGGGAAACGAAAGTCGGTGCCATCGTGGACGCGATCCCGGATCAGGACATCCGCGCCATCGGCGGAACGCCAAGCTGGCTGCTCATCTTCTTCGAGCATTTATTCTCGCGCCGGCCCGGGTCGCCGCCGCGGCTGGCTTCGTTTTTTCCCAATCTGGAATTGGTGGCCCATGGCGGCGTGAATTTCGCGCCCTATCGTCCACAATTTGCGACACTACTCGAGGGCACTCGTGCGGAAACCAGGGAAGTCTATGCCGCGAGCGAAGGTTTTATCGCGGTGTCGGATCGCGAAGCACAAGCGGGACTGCGGCTGATCACCGACAACGGTCTGTTTTATGAGTTCATTCCGCTTGCAGAACTCGACAACTCCAGGCCGGCGCGGCACTGGATAGAAACCATCGAGCCTGGCCTCGAATACGCCATCGCGGTCAGTTCCTGTGCCGGCCTTTGGGCCTACATCCTTGGCGACACGATAAGATTTCTCGATACTGTTCCGCCACGGCTGGTCATTACCGGAAGGACCTCCTACGCGCTGTCCGGTTTTGGCGAGCATCTGACAGGCGAAGACATCGAAACAGCAGTTGCCGCAGCGGCGGCGGCAATTGGCGGGGTCGTTTCGGATTTTTCGGCCGGTATCCTGTATCCCAGGGTAGAAAGCAGCCGGGGCGGCCATCTTTACGTGATCGAGTTTTGTTCTGCGCCGCCCGATCCTGCCGGCGCCAAACGCTTCATTGAGTTGATCGATTCCGAATTGTGCCGCCGCAACGACGACTACCGGGCGCACCGCTCAGGCGGATTCGGCATGGATTCACCCCGCCTCATCATCGTGCAACACGGCACGTTCGAGGGCTGGATGAAAGCGCGCGGGAAGCTGGGCGGACAAAACAAGGTGCCGCGAATCATCAACGATCAGGGGCTGTTCGAATCGCTGCGCAGCTTTTGTGCCGGCCGCATCGCAGTCTCTGTCTGATTCAGCGGTATGGGGCAAAAGAAAAAGCCCGGGAGGGGGGCTGCCGGGCTTTTTCGTGGCGCGCTTTTTTTGCAGCGCGTTTGCTCGTTCGAGAGCAACAAGAAAACGGCGGCATCACGAAACCGTTCCGCCAAGCGCGCAAAAAATTTGCCATCCCCATATTCACCAAAAGAAACGAGTGGACAGAAGAGAGTAGCGAGAGGCCACGCGAAGGCAGGCCAACTTTGGCTCTTCGCTTCTATTTTCTCGCTTCTCCTTTGGGCTGCCTGTAGCCTCCAGACACGATGGAATCGCTGTTTCATCCCGCCGTCGCAGCGTGGTTTAAAAAAAGCTTCGCTGCGCCCACAGCCGCCCAGGCCAAGGCGTGGCCGGCGATCCTTTCTGGCCGGGATGTGCTGATCGCCGCGCCGACGGGTTCGGGGAAAACGCTGGCCGCATTTCTTGCCGCCATCAATGCGCTGGTCGAACAGGGACTTGCGGGCGAACTGAAAGACCAGACGCAGGTGGTCTATGTCTCACCCCTGAAAGCCCTGTCCAATGACGTGCAGCGCAATCTGGAAGCGCCGTTGCAGGGCATTTCGACGGCCCTGCGGGAAATGGGCTTGCCGGAACCGGAAATCCGCACCTGGGTGCGAACGGGGGATACCCCGCCATCGGAACGCGAGAAAATGCGCCGGCGTCCTCCGCACATTGTCGTCACCACACCGGAATCGCTTTACATCCTGCTCGGCTCCGATTCGGGCCGGGCCATGCTGGCGAGTACGCGAACGGTGATCGTGGATGAAGTTCACGCGGTGGCGCCGAACAAGCGCGGCGTCCATCTCGCGCTGTCGCTGGAACGCCTTGCGACGCTCTGCCAACGCCCGCCGCTGCGGATCGGATTGTCGGCTACCCAGGAACCCATTGAGGAAGTGGCGAAATTCCTGGGGGGATCGGGACAGATTGGAAATCCCCGCGTGGCGATTGTCGATATGGGACACCAGCGGAACCGTGACCTTGCGCTGGAACTGCCATCTTCCCCGCTGTCGGCGGTCATGTCGGGCGAGGTCTGGGATGAGATTTATGACCGGCTGAAACAGCTGATCGAAGCCCATCGCACAACGCTGGTGTTCGTCAATACGCGGCGCATGGTCGAGCGCGTCACCAGCCATCTCGCCGATCGGCTGGGAAGCGAAAATATTGCCGCACATCACGGCAGCCTTTCAAAGGAACTGAGGCTGAACGCCGAACAGCGGTTGAAATCCGGCGGGCTGCAGGCGCTCGTCGCGACGGCGTCCCTGGAACTCGGACTCGATATTGGAGATGTCGATCTGGTATGCCAGCTCGGAAGCCCGCGCGCGATCTCCACTTTTCTTCAGCGTGCCGGCCGATCCGGTCACGCGATTGGTGGAACTCCCAAAGGCCGCCTGTTCCCGCTCTCGCGGGACGAACTCGTGGAATGCTCTGCCCTTCTGGACAGCGTGCAACGCGGCGAACTCGACCGCTTGTCCGTTCCGCAGAACTGTCTTGATGTGCTGGCACAGCAGATCGTTGCGGAAGTTTCGGCGCGCGAGTGCAGACAAGATGAACTCTATGACATCGCGCGATCAGCCTATCCGTTTCATGCACTGCCACGCGCCGATTTCGACGCGGTGGTGCGCATGCTCGGAACCGGTTTTACCACCCGGAATGGAAGGCGGGGCGCGCTGCTCCACCACGATGGAATCAATGGCGTGCTGCGCCCGCGGCGCGGCTCGCGCCTGACGGCGCTGACCTCGGGCGGCGCGATTCCGGACAATGCCGACTACAACGTACTGCTGGAACCCGAAAACATTCTGATTGGCTCAATCCACGAGGACTTCGCGGTAGAGAGCCTCGCGGGAGACATTTTCCAGCTTGGCAATCACTCCTACCGCATCCTGCGTGTGGAACGCGGAACCGTGCGGGTCGAAGATGCGCAGAACCAGCCGCCAACCGTCCCCTTCTGGCTGGGCGAGGCGCCGGGGCGCAGCGATGAACTCTCGCGCTCGGTGTCACGGCTCCGCAAACAGGTGGCGGAAAGGCTCGAACATGATCCGGCGGTGGAAAGCACCGCCGCCTGGATTGCGACTTTGCCCGGACAATCGGCGGCAAGCGCGCGCGAATTGAGCGAGTATCTTGCCTCCGGCTATCAGGCGCTTGGCACTCTTCCGGCGCAGGATGTGATCGTTCTGGAACGATTTTTCGATGAAGCGGGCGGAATGCAGCTCATCATCCATTCGCCATTCGGCAGCCACATCAACCGGGCCTGGGGTCTGGCGCTGCGCAAACGTTTTTGCCGCAAATTCAACTTCGAACTTCAGGCGGCCGCGACGGAAGACAATATTGTCCTGTCGCTGACGACCGCACACAGCTTTGAACTCGCTGGCGTGGCACGGTACCTGCACTCCGCCAGTGTCGAAGACCTGCTGGTGCAGGCGCTGCTCGATGCGCCGATGTTCACCACGCGTTGGCGCTGGGTCGCTGGAATCTCCCTCGCCATTCCACGCTTTCAGGGTGGCAAAAAGCTTGCTCCGCAACTGTCACGGATGCGCGCGGAAGATTTGCTTGGCTCGGTATTCCCCGATCAGGTTGCGTGTGGCGAAAATATCGTGGGGGACCGTGAAATTCCCGATCATCCACTGGTGCAGCAGACGATTTCCGATTGCCTGCACGATGCCATGGACATTGATGGGCTGAAAAAACTGCTGCTCAGGATCGAAAGCGGCGCGATCCGGATCGTCGCCTGCGATCTCACAGAACCATCGCCGCTCGCCCAGGAAGTCCTTTCTGCGCGGCCCTATGCCTATCTCGATGACGCGCCGCTCGAGGAACGCCGCACACAGGCGGTGAGGGGGCGGCGCTGGGCGGATCCGGAGGAAGCTTCCGGCATTGGACGTCTGGATGCGGATGCGATTGCCCGGGTGCGCGCTGAAAGCTGGCCGGATGCTTCCAACCGGGATGAGTTGCACGATGGATTGAGCTGGTTGGGATATCTCACGGATGGCGAAGTTGCAGCGCATCCTCATTGGGGGGAATGGCTGGAGGAGTTGGCGGCCGAACGCCGGACTCTTCGCATCGTCACGCCACGGCAGTTGTGGATCGCGAGCGAACGCTTACCGGATTTTCGCGCGCTCTGGCCTGACCTGCAGACGCGTGCTGGCGTAACGATCTCCTGCGCCGCGACAGAATCACGCGCACAGGCGCTTGTTGAGATCATCCGCGGCAGGTTGGAAGGCGTTGGCCCTGCCACGGTTGATGAACTCGCAAATCCGCCAGGAATCGATCAACACGAGATCGCCGGCGCGCTCGCTGCTCTGGAAAGCGAAGGCTCGGTGTTGCGCGGCCGCTTTACGCCCGGAACGGCGGCGGAAGAATGGTGCGAGCGGCGGCTGCTCGCGCGCATTCATCGCTACACCGTCAATCGTTTGCGCGCGGAAATCGAACCGGTCAGTCCGCGCGATTTCATGCGGTTTCTCTTTGCCTGGCAGCATGTCGCGCCGGAAACGCGCATGGAAGGTCCTGGTGCGCTGGATGCGGTCGTTGCGCAGCTAGAGGGGTTCGAGACTGCTGCCGGCGCCTGGGAAGCGGAGATTCTACCCGCGCGGATCGTGGAATATGATCCGCAATGGCTGGACGACCGCTGTCTTGCGGGACAGATCACCTGGGCCCGGCTGTCGCCCGCGAGGCGCAATGAAACCCGCATGGCGCCGATCCGAACCACGCCGGTTGCCCTGCTGTTGCGCCGGCATGCCCAGCTTTGGAAATCCCTCGTGGGCGGGGAAACGGCCGCACCGGTCAGCGGCGCGGCGCAGGCGCTATTGGATCACATTGCCCAACATGGCGCCTGTTTTTTCGAGGAAATGGTGGATGGCTGCGGGCTGTTGCGGGTGCAGGTGGAGAACGCATTGGCGGAGCTGGTTGCGCTGGGGCTCGTGGTCTCGGACAGCTTTGCCGGACTGCGCGCGCTGCTGACGCCATCCAACGAGCGTAAACCCATTCTGAGCCGCCCCCGCCGCCGTGCGGCGAAAAGCTCGATCGAGGACGCAGGCCGATGGGCCCTGGTTCACCGCACCACGGCAACCGCTGCGAATAATCCCGATGCGATCGAGCATGTCGCGCGCATGCTGCTGCGGCGTTACGGCGTCGTGTGCTGGAGGATGCTTGCGCGCGAGGCGCAGTGGCTCCCGCCCTGGCGCGACCTGCTGCGCGTGCTGCGCAAGCTGGAGGGTCGCGGCGAAATCCGCGGCGGACGCTTTGTGGCAGGCTTTTCCGGCGAGCAGTTTTCCTTACCCGACGCCATTCCGGTTCTGCGCCAGATCCGGCGCAGCGAGTCGCCAGGCGCGATGATGGTGATCTCGGGCGCCGATCCGCTCAATCTTGCCGGAATCGTGACCCCGGGCGAAAAGCTGCCTGCATTTGGCGGCAATCGCGCGCTGTATCGTGACGGGATGCCGGTCGCCTTCCTTTCGGCAGGAGAAATCCGGTTCTTTGAAACACTGGCGCCATCGGATGAATGGGAGGCGCGGAAACAGCTGCGCCGTTCGGCCGCTTACGCCGCCCCCTCGCCAGCCCCCAAACTCGTCGCCTCCGGTTCTTGACGCCCGCCCTGCGGGTAAAGCGTAAAAGTCAGCGCCGCACCGAGTACGAGAAGCGCCACGGACACGCTGAACGGAATCGTCCAGCTTCCAGTGAGATCAACGACAATTCCAAAGCACAAGGGCGAGACGATTCCGGCAATGGCAGAACCGAAATTCATGATGCCGCTCGCCAGCCCCGGGTGCTCCGGCGCAGTGTCCATGATGACCACCCACATCGGCGCGACGATCAGCTCCGCAAAAAAGAAGGCCAGCGACAGCAGAAACGCCGCCATACCCAAGCCGGAGACCAGCATTACCGAAAAGAGACAGACGCAGCTTCCGGCAAACCCCGCCACGATTACCGCGCGCCGCGCCAAAACGACATTTCCGGTGCAACGGAGAATCTTATCACTGGTAATTCCGCCCAGCGCATCTCCGGCGAGACCACCGAAAAACACCCCTGCCGAATACAGTGCCGAGCTGCCCAGGGACAGGTGATAATTCTGTACAAAGAACGATGGAATCCAGGTGAGGAACAGCCAGAGAGTCCAGCCGTAGCAGAAGTTCACGGCGGTTGCGGGCGCGGTGCGTTTCGCCACCGCGAGCCATGCGGCCAAACCCGGCTGCGGCATTCTGTTGGTGCTGTTCGCAACAGGACTGTCGCGGTACATGACCTGCCAGGCGGCGATCCACAGCAGTCCGGCGGCGGCGAGGACATAGAACGCCGTCCGCCAGGACGAGATCGCAATCAGGGCAGCCACAATTGGCGGCGTCGCGAAATTTCCAAGACGCGCGAAACTGTGGGTAATCCCCTGCGCAAATCCCCAGCGAGACTGGGGCAACTGCCTTGCCATCGCCTGCGTCGCGGTGGGCAGCGCAGCCCCTTCGCCGAGCCCAAGCACGATACGCGCCGCGATCAGCCCGGCCAACCCGGAAACGAATCCGGTTGCCGCGGTGGCGAGGCAAACCACGATGACCGACAGCAAAAGCGTTGTACGCGGACCAAATTTTTCGCCAGCCAACCCTCCGGCCAACTGGCAGAAGGCATAGGTGTAGGCAAAGGCGGACAGGATCACGCCCAGGGCGGCATTGCGCAGATGCAGCTCGCTCTGGATGAGCGGCGCAGCGATCGCAATGTTCACGCGATCCAGATAGAGCAGCAGGTAAAGGCCGCAGAGCAGCGGCAACAGGTTGGACGCGCCGGGCCGGAATCGGACAGTCATGCGGCAAAGCGCTCGCAGGCAATCGCGTGCCGCGTCAGCAAATCCAAATCGATTTCGGGGCGGAAGCGGGCAGGCAGCCGCAGACTGCCCGATGAGAAAACAAGCGGGTTGGTCAACAGCCGGGTCGCGGGTTTGAGAAATCCATTGAACTCACCGGCTTTGGTGACCAGACCAACAGACGCGCAAGCCTCCATCCAGCAGGCGATTTCGCTCGAAAGCCCATCGCCCAGCACCGGCTCCATGCCGCACGCGCGCACCTGCGCCAGCGCATCGCGCAGACGCTGCAATCCGCCAAAGCGCTTCAGCTTCAATTTGCAAAAACCGACGCCTTCGAGGCCGGCGGCGCGGTCAATGTCTTCGGCCGCGCAGATTGGTTCATCCAGCATCAGCGGCACGGTCGAGACCTTCGCCACGCGCGCATTGGCATCCCAGTCTTCCGCGGCGCAGGGCTGTTCGAACAGCTCAATTCCCGCCGGATCGAGGCTGCGCGCGAAACGAACCGCGTCCGCTTCACTGTAGCCGCGGTTGGCGTCAATGCGCAGCACCGCGCGTCCCGCAGCCGCCTGCTGAATCGCCGCAACCCGCTTCAAATCGGCATCGGCGTCATTGCCCACCTTGACCTTGAAGGTGCGATAACCTTCCGCCAGCCGGGTCTCGATTTCGCCGGCGATGTGCCGGCTCCCGGTTGCGTGAAATGCCGCGACCAGCGGAAATTCCGCCGGGCGGTCCATCTCCAGGGCCGGATGATTTTCCATCATCTCGATGGCGCTGATGATCGCGCTGGCCGCGACTTTGCTCGTTCCCAGCCGTTGCGAAACGATTGCTTTGGCT
>JANWHR010000083.1 GCA_025450355.1 Micropepsaceae bacterium | reverse complement strand
GTTTCGACCGCGGTCAAGTGGGTTCCGGACCGGCGGGGTGTGGCCTCGGGTATCATTACTGCCGGTGATGGAATGGGCGCTGCGGCCTTCACTCCGCTCTTCAGCCACCTGATCGGCGCCATTGGCTATTCCAGCACCTTCCTGTGGACCGGCATCTCGCACGGCGCGCTGATCGTGCTGTCCGGCCTGGTGATGGTGAATCCGCCGTCCGATTACAAAGTGGCCGCGGCGGCGGTGGTCAAGAAGAATGTCCGGCGCCACGACCTCCAATTCACCTATTCGGAGATGCTGCGCACACCGCAGTTCTATTTCCTGTTCTTCGCCATGCTCTCGATGGCGATCGGCGGGCTGATGGTCACCGCCTCGGTGAAACCGGTGGCGACCAATTTCCACATCGGCGCGGCAGCGCTGACGGTGGCCCTCGTCCTGTATCCGCTGGCCAACGGTTTTGCCCGCATTCTGTGGGGCTCAGTCTCGGACTATCTCGGTCGCGAAAGGACCATGTTCACGGCATTCCTCCTCCAGGCCATCTTCCTGGTTGCCCTCACCACGCTGGGACGAAGCGGTGACTGGATTTGGGTGGCGCTGGTGTCACTCGTGTTCCTCACCTGGGGCGAACTGTATGTTCTATTCCCCGCCGTGCTCGCCGATCTGTATGGCAGCAAGAATTCGGCCGGCAACTACGCCTTTTTGTACAGCGCAAAGGGTTTTGCCGCGCTTTTGGGCGGGGGTATCGCCGCCGATCTGTTCGAGACAACGGGAACCTGGGATTATGCGTTTTTTGCCTGCGCCGCCCTTGCTCTGCTCTCGGCCTTTATGGCGCTATACCTGCTTCGGATGCCGCTGCCGCAGAAGAGCGAGCCCCGCGCAGCGCCCGCGATACAACCGGCCGAATAGCCGCGCTTTCGGCGTGAGGCGTGGAAGCACAATTCTGCACTGAGGCGGAAGAGCGCGGGATTGCGCGCGCACTTCCTCTGGTTCTGAGCCTCTTCTGCGGCAGCGGCGCCGCCGCACTGATTTACGAGATCGTCTGGTACCAGTTGCTGCAGATCGCGATCGGCTCGACCGCGATATCCCTCGGTGTGCTGCTCGCCACATTCATGGGCGGCTTGTGCCTTGGAAGCCTTGGACTGCCCATGCTTCTGCATCGATTCCCCGCGATGCGCCGGCATGCGCTACGAATCTTTGCGACCATTGAGGGCCTGATCGCAGTTTGCGGAGCGGCGGAGCTGATCATCATCCCGCTGGCTGGCGAACTCTCCCTGCAAGGGCCACAGGCGGGATTTGCCGGTATGGCGCTGCGCTCGCTTGCCTGTGCGGTGTGCCTGATCCCACCCACCTGTCTGATGGGCGCATCGCTTCCGGCACTTGCCGCCTGGGCGGGGTCAGGATCGCGAGGTGCGCGGAGTTGCGGGCTGCTTTATGCGGCAAACACGGCAGGCGCGGTGTTGGGATGTCTGCTCGCAGGCTTTTATCTGCTGCGGCTGTTTAATGTGGATGTCGCCTCCTGGGCGGCGATCACGTTGAATCTGATCCTGGCCTCCACCGCCTTCGCTTTATCGAAGTGGATGGGCGCCACCGGCGCCGAAGAGAGCCACGCCCGTACGTCTGCAGTATTCGCGCAGCTTTCAAGTTCCTGGCCGATATGTCTTGCGATGGCACTTTCGGGTATGGTTGCGCTGGGCTCCGAAGTCGTTTGGACGCGCGCCATGGGTCTTCTGCTCGGCGCAACCGTCTATGCCTTTTCCATCATTCTCGCGGTCTATCTCGCCGGACTTGCCATTGGAACGGCCGCCGCTTCGCTTCTGCGGAATTCAAAACCACGGCTGGCGCTGGGCTGGTGTCAGATGCTGGCAGCGGCGGGAATCGCCTGGACCGCCTATGCGCTGGCGAATTCGCTTCCGTGGTGGCCGATCGATCCGCAGCTTTCCAGGGATGCCAAATTCACCTTTCAACTCGATCTGGCGCGCACGATCTGGGGAATTCTGCCGGCGACGCTGTTCTGGGGCGCAAGTTTTCCCTTCGCCTTCGCCGCGGTATTTCGCGACGTCCAGAACCGTGCCGCGGCCGCCGGTGCGGTTTATGCCGCGAACACCGTGGGCGCAATTGCCGGCGGGTTGGCCGCAAGCCTTTTCGCGATTCCGCTGCTCGGCACGCAAAACACGGAGCGCGCGCTGATCGCGATCTCGGCCGCAAGCGCACTGCTCCTTCTGTTTCCGCTGATGCGGTCCGGGCGCATCACGCGGCTGGAGTTGGCGGCGGGCGCAGCGACCGGTCTGATGGCGCTCTTCATCTGGCAGGTGGACGCGCTTCCGGGCGAATTGATTGCTTTCGGAAGGCGCACGGCGTCATCGGCCGGAATGGCGCGCATCCTGTACAGCGCGGAAGGCCGGAACACCTCGATTGCCATTTCGCGATGGAATGATGGGGCCGTGCAATTCCACGTCGCAGGCAAGGTCGAGGCATCGACCGAAAGCTATGACATGCGGCTGCAACGGATGCTGGCGCATTTGCCGGGACTGATGCATCCGGCGCCGCGCTCGGTGCTGGTGGTCGGGTTCGGCGGCGGCATTACCGCGGGCACGTTCACCACCTATCCCACGATGCAGCGCATTGTGATCTGCGAGCTGGAGCCGCTGATTCCGCCGGTCTCGACGCGCTATTTCGCCAAAGAGAACTACAACGTCCTGCACGATCGGCGCACGCGGATGATCTATGACGACGCCCGCCATTTTATTGCTGCGACGCGCGAAAAATTCGACATCATCACGTCCGATCCCATCCATCCCTTCGTGAGGGGCAGCGCCGCGCTGTACTCCAGGGAATATTTTGAACTGGTGAAAGCGCATCTCAATCCGGGCGGAGTGGTGACGCAATGGGTGCCGCTGTATGAAACCGATGCGGACACGGTGCGCAGCGAGATTGCGACGTTTTTTGACGTATTTCCCTACGGCACTGTGTGGGCGAACAACGCGAACGGGCAGGGCTATGACCTGGTGCTCGCCGGTCAGATGACGCCGCCATCGTTCGACCTTTCCGCCCTCGAGTCGCGCCTGGCACGCAGTGATTATCGCGCCGTGGCGCAATCGCTCCGCGACGTGAACCTCGACTCCGCGACGGATCTGTTCGCGACCTGGACCGGTGACCGGAAGACGCTGGCGCCCTGGCTGAAAGATGCGGCGATCAACCATGATCGCGATCTGCGCCTACAGTATCTCGCGGGGCTGGCGCTGAATAACGCGCAGGAGAATACGATCTATCGCGAGATGCTGCTCTACCGGACACGGCCGGTGTCCCTGTTCCGAGGCACTCCCGAACAACTGGATTCGCTGTATGCGGCGATGGAAGCAGGCCTGGACGAAGGTTTCGGCCACGGCACGCCTGGCTCCGCCACCAAGCCCGACTCATCGGAATAGGGTGGGGCTTGCTTCTGTATCGCGGCCGTCCTCGGCTGCACGCAACCGGCCCGCCCGGGACCCTGACTGGTTGCCGCTGCGGTGGAATTCGTCGTATTCGATAGTTCAGGGCCGGCTTAGCTCAGCTGGTAGAGCACGTGATTTGTAATCACGGGGTCGCGGGTTCGATCCCTGCAGCCGGCACCAAGGATTTCAAGTATTTACAAGACATTCTCAGATACAACTCTACTTCCGGCATCACCGGGGCATCACGCGTTTGAGATATGCCGCCGCAAACCTCTGGGTTCTGGTGCCTGTCGCATGAGATCGCGCATGACACGCGAGAAACGGGCGCGCGGAGCGCCGTGCGCGCGATCATCACTGAAGGCCGAGACGTGTTCGCGGCTCGGGGACTTTTCTTTGCCCGGGCACCACGCAGGTCCGCTGTCACGTTCATCTCGCAAGAGCAGGGAGAGCGGGGCAGTAGCCCCGCGTAAGGGACGGCCGGTTTCCCACACAGAGCGGACCAACGCCAAGCGCCGCGGATTGGCTGAGTTTGACCCTGAACAGACATGGCAGTGGAACGTTATTCGCCGATAGACATTGCGGCTATCCGCGTTCAGAACTGACGTGTGACGCCGAATTGAACCTGGGTTCTGCCGAAGCGATAAAGACTGATCGAACTCCCCTCTCTCACATAGATCAGGGAAACCCTCGGAGCGAATCCGCGATATTCCAGTCGCCGGTTGAGGAGGTCGAGGCGCAAGGCCAGCGTGTGGTCGGCGCGGCTCGTCCCAAACGCGGCAAGCGGCGCGTCATAGCCGGTTGTCGAATATGCGGGTTCAAGATTGGTCGAAAAGCCGAAGGGCAGATCCTGGTAATAATCCAGTGCCACCCACCACGTCGTATTCGCGTAGGCGCCAAGTCTTGCCTGTTCCACCGCAACTCCTCCGGACAGCCGAAGAATGCGCGACGGGCTGAGCGTATAGGCGATTTCGCCATTCGCGGCATAGAGTGGACCGTCCTGATCGCTGATGGGACGGAATGCTACGCTCTGCCCATCGAGCGTCAGTCCGATTTGCAAGGTCGGAAGCAGCGCGTAACCAACCGATGCGCGGCCGCCCACTCCGCCGCTGTAGGGTGTCTCGCCATACCAGCGGCCGAAACCGGTCGCGAGGGTATCGAAGCGCCAGCGCCCGCTAAAAAATTGCGGGCCGGCATAGGCGGACACCGTCATGTCGTCGAATTTCCCACGGCCATATTGCAGCCGGTGGACGAGGCCGCCAATGAGGAATTTGGATTCTTCTGAAAGTATCGGCGAGAACTCGCCCGAGATGTCGATTGCCGCGCCGGTACCGCTGGTCTGCCGCGCATTGTCGGAGAGCGTGAACGGCAGGCCATACAGATAGACCGTGTGCAGATTGGTGGCGCCGTTGATATTGGTATCGTCGGCAACTCCCAGAGAAAGATTATAGGACCAGCGTTTCAGCCGAATAATCGCGGCAAGATACTGATCGATAGTGGCCTTGGCCTCGTCCGGCAGATCGCCGGCGCGGGCGAAGTGGAAATTCCGCTCGGCGTTGTCGTAGTCGGCCTGGAGAAAAAAAGCCCGCGCCAATTCCAGGCGAACCCGTTCGCGACCAGGCTCTGCCGCAAGGATGCGGCGAAAATCTTCGATCGCAGCGTCGTAATCCTTCCGCGCGACTGCAATCATGCCACGCAGGAAGATGGCCTCGTTGTCATTCGGGTTCTGCTGCAATGCGAGCGCAATGACGCGCTCCGCCTCGTCGATCCGGTTTGCCTGGATCAGCAATGCCGCCGCGGCGCTCAGCGATATCTGCTGCTGCACCGGCGCCGTGTCCTGCGCCTGCACAGCACGCTCACCCGCGATGCACAGGCCGAGGACCAGAGCGAGCCTGGCGAGGCCTATCTGCGCCTGCGAAATCACTGGCGCAAACTTGATCAGTGGCCGGCGACCACGCCGCCGAGGGCCGACTTCGTTCCGTCGCTTAAAGTCCAGACAGCGCCAAGATTCTGCGCTGTGGGCCCGTAGAAGGCGCCATTAATCGACCCCGTGGCCGAACTTTTGAGGCTGAACATGCCTTGCGGCGCCGAGGTAACTGCTGTGGCGCCGCTGAATTTGTTGGTACCGGAGGCGATGCTCGCGTTGACCGAGACATCATTCCAGGAGGTTAACGACCGCATATTGGTGAAGGCGCCGGTGACCCTGCCTGAGGCAAAATCCGCCGAGAATGTCGCGTCGCCGATGAGACCACCCTCCGGAATTGCATCGCCATTCGGCGCGAAGACCGTGCCGCGCACTTGTCCGTTGAAAGACGCCTGCCCCGTGGTGGGCATAGACGTCGCGGGCGTTTCGTAGCCGAAAGCAAACGCCATCGCTTTTCCGTTCAAGCACGGCGCGCAGGGAGAATAACTGGACGACCACGTACCCAGAACGACGTAGCTCAGGCCAAACGTGTAATAGTCTTCAAGCCCACCCAGAAGGTCGGGAGTATCCAGACTGACATTCACTCCCGCCGCGGGACCACTCAACTCAACATGGGTTCCCGGAATTTGGGCAAGGGTCCACCATTGGTTGCTTTTGGTCAGAGTGGCTGAAGCATTTTGGTCGCCGGAAATAGCCGACGGGCCGTTCGGCGTCTGTTGCAATACGCTGACCAGCACAGGAAATGAAACACCCTCGCTCGGGTAGTTTGGGCCCTGGCTGTAGGTATCGTGGAAGACCGGTCCGCCGGGTGTGGCGATTTGCGGGACTGGCGGTCCGGCCGCACCCGGACTACTTCCCGAACTGCCACTGCCCATGCCGCCGCCGTTCGCAGCCGGACTGACGGTGACCGAGGTTGAAAGTCCCGGAATCATGCCGTTTCCGCCGCCCCCTGCACACGCTGCGAGCATGACGACGCCGATCAGCAGGGTTGCTGCTATAGCAGGTCGATCGCTCCGCATACGGTTTTTCTCCTGTTGATAGTTGCTCAGCGACGGGCCGCAACACCGCCAATAACTGCGTTAAACTCGCGAATCCGGTGAAAACCTGCGGCCCGTTCAGTGACGCGCCACGACACCACCTATCGCTGACGTCGTTCCGTCACTCAGTGTCCAGATGGCGCCGAGGTTTTGCGCCGCTGGACCGTAGAACGCACCGTTGATCGAGCCGCTGGCCGAGGCATTCAAACTAAATGGGCCGGGAGGCGCCGAAGTCACGGCGGTCGAGCCGTTGAACTTGTTCGTCCCCGCGGCAATGCTGGCGGCGACGGAAACATCGTTCCAGCTATAGGGAGCCGCATTCGTCGTTATATTCGTGAAGGCGCCGGTCATCTTCCCCGAGGAGAAGTCCACAGAGAATATCGCATTTCCGCCAAGTTGCGCCTCCGCGATCTGTCCGCCAGTCGGCGCGAACACGTTGCCGCTAAGGAAGCCGGTGAAAGCCGCCTGCCCCGCGGTGGGCATCGCGGTCGCCGGTGTTTCATAGCCGAAAGAAAACCAGGTGACGTTCTGCAGATCTCCGGAGGCGCCGCTCGCGGCTGGGGCAGCGCGCGATTCCCAGCTTCCCAGGACGACATAGTTCGAGCCGAATGTGCCGAAATCGTCCCCCACGCTAAGGATGTCGGAGACGTCCCATTGGGCGTTAAGCCCGATGGAAGGGACACTCAGCTGAATGACCGTGTCCGGTAGGTTGCCCCGCGTGGGCATAGTGCTGGTCAGTGTCGCCGTGGCGCTCTGGATCGAGGAAGCCGCCGACAGTCCGCTCGAAGTGGCTTGCAGACTGCTGGCCAGAGCAGGAAAAGCGCCATTGATCGCGTCAGTCTCGAATTCCGGATGATCCGACGCTGCGATCTGCGCCGGCACGGGCGAGCCGCCGAACGATGCTGGCGCGGGCGCGCCAACCGCGCCCGTGATCCCGGTTTTGAAGTCCCGGAATTGTTGCTGCCAGGACCCCGCGACTGACGGTGCGGTCGATGCGGACGGCTGCGGCGGAGCCTGGCACAACAGGGGGCATGAATTCCCGGCGACACTGGCATGGCCACAGGATGCAAGCGCCAGCGCCGCGATGAGCAAGGGCATCACGACAACTGCACGAATTTTTCGCATGGACGTTTTTCCTTTGTTACATTCCCAGGCAGAACAGCTATTGGCTCCAGGCATCTCCTTGGCCGTGGGCCGACACGGTCCGCGACTGTGCATAGGCCAAATAGGAGCATCGTTTGTCGAAAGCTCTGACCGATCCCGACAACGCGTCCTCCTCCCGAATGGTGCGGGACCAACGTAACCGCGCGGCGTTAAGCTCCGCGTTGAAGTGGCGTTAAGGACGCCGTCAAAATTGAAATCTGCGCAAGAATGGCGATTGAGGCGGGATTAATGAGTCGCATGGGCCGACACACCGCCAATTGCCGACGCGTTTCCGTCGTTAAGGGTCCAGATGGCGCCAAGTTCCTGGGCCGCTGGGCCGTACAAACCTCCGCTGATCGAACCTGTCGCCGAACTGTTCAGGCTCATAGTGTTCTGCGGCGCCGACGTGACAGCAGTCGCACCGATGAATCTGTTCGTGCCGGCGGCGATGCTGGCGTTTACCGATACGTCGTTCCACGGCACCGCTGCGCTGTTTCCGCCAACCGGTATGTAATGCGTATTGGTGAAGCCGCCGGTAATTTTTCCTGATGCGAAATCAACCGAAAGTGTCGCGTCGCCGCTGAGGTGGCTTTGCAGAATCTGACCATTGGCGGGAACATAAACGTCGCCGGTGGCTGTTCCGGAAAAGCTCGCGTGCCCGGCCGCTGGCACGGAGCTCGCGGGAGTTTCATAACCGAAGAGAAATTGTATCGCGCTTTGTGATTGGTTGCTTACTGACCAGCCGCCCAACGTGACATAACTGAGATTCGTCAAACCGAGGTGAGATGCGTCGGTTCCGTCGCATACAAGACAATCCCCGGGTACAAACAGCGGCACACTCAGGACATATCGGGCATTTTGGGCACCTGGCACAGTGATCGTGCTGCCGGTAGCCGCGCTGACAGGCGCCAGGCCTTTCTCACCGTTCGGTTGAAGTGTGTATTGCAAAGCCGTGTAGAGGACCGGGAATGTGATGCCCGAGGGGTAGGAACCGGCTGTGCCGTCAAATGTCGCCGCGCCGTCGACCGCGATCTGTGGGGGCGCAGGCGATGCGCCGAATGAGGCAGGTGCTGGAGCTGTAACGGATCCCGCATAGCCGGTGTCGACACCGGCCGTACCGGAAACCACCCCTGAACTTCCGGGTCCGGACAATGTTTTTGGATTTGTGGATAAATTGCCTGCTCCGCCGCAAGCTGCCGTGAAAAGTACTACGGCTAACGCAACAAGCTGTATGCCGTAACGAACTGACATTTGGACCTCCTTTGGTTTTCTGATCGCGTCGCGGCTTGCCACCCGAGCGATGTCCGGCCAGGTAGTGCCGTGAACCCCGCCGTTGCCTGAGCGCCCAGGACGGTTCAGTGGTGGGCAATAACGGTACCGATTGCGCTGCTCGTCCCGTCGCCTAAGGTCCACACCGCGCCGAGTTGCTGTGCTGCAGGGCCATAGAACGCGCCTGAGATCGTCCCCGTGGCCGATGCTTTGAGCCCGGCACTGTTGGCAGGCGAGGAACTCACTGCTGTCGTGCCGGCAAAGCGGTTCGAAGCGGCAGCAATCGCCGCGCTGACCGACACATCGTTCCACGGCTGCAGGTCGATCCCATAAGAGCCGCCGCTCGTTGCCGCGGTGAGGGCGCCGGTGATTTTTCCAGACAAAAAATCGACGGAAAAGGAAGCATTTCCGCCGACATCTCCGGCCTGAATCGGTTGGCCGGGTTTAGGGGTAAAAACTTGCCCCTCCCAAACACCGGAAAATGCCGCCGTACCCGAAACGGGCATGGACGCCGGCGGTGTCTCATAACCAAAGACGAAATGGCCGAGGTCCCCCGCGGGTCCGGGATAACCCCATTGCCAGCTCCCGAACGCGACATAGTCGAGCGCCTGTAGGGGCGAGTCCAGATTTCCCAGCAAACCGGCGGTTTCAAAGCCGCTGGAAATGACGCCGGCGGATGG
>JANWHR010000082.1 GCA_025450355.1 Micropepsaceae bacterium | reverse complement strand
GGCGCGGCCGCGCCGGCTTCTTTGGCGAGTGGAGCGGATGCAGTCAATCTGAGCGAGGACCACGCCGCAACGGAACAGCTGAACAGCGTGATCGCCAACTGCAACAAGTCCGAAGACGACCGGTTTCAGGCCCAACAGGCGCAATTCCAGCAGGAACGGCAGAAGAACCAGGAGACCGTGGCCCAGTTCCGCGCGCAAAACGATGCCATGCACAAACAGTATGACGATCTGCGGGCCAATTACGCGCTGCTCGAAGCGCAGAACGACGACGCCAGGCAGCAGAACCAGGACCTGCAACAGAAATATCTCGAAATGCAACAAAAGCTGCAGGCAATGCAGGTGCGGTACGACGGCATTCTCAAGGACGCTGTGGCAAAACAGAAATAGGAGCGCCAAAGCAGGACGTCGCAATTCCTGCTATCCTCGCTCTCCCGCGGCGCCCTGGGAGAGAATGGCGTGAGTGTCACAGCACGCATTTCAGCAGGTTTGTTTCTCACTTCCGTCTTCGTAGCCGCAGCCGTGGCCCGCGATGAGGCGCCCGATTTCGCGCCGAACCCTTCGGTAGGGTGGGTATCAGGCGGTGTCAGGCTGCTGCCGCCCGCGAGCGGACCCGGTCCCGTCGGCCCGGCGCCGGGGCAATCGCTGGTGTCCAACAATGAGGTGCGCTCGCGCGATGCCCAGGCGCGCTTCGCGATGGGCAATGCGAATGCGCCGATCCTGCAACCCTGGGCCAGCGACCATATCCGCCAGAGGAACCAGCGTATTCTGGCGGGAAAACCCGCGTTTTCCCAGCAGGCGAGTTGTTGGCCGGTGGGAACGCCCGCTTTTCTGACCTATGCCGTGCAACCGGTCTATTTCGTGCAAGCGCCAAAAGAAGTCCTGATGATCTGGCAAGCGGACCATCAGGTGCGCCACATCTACATGAACGTGCCCCATTCGCCGCACCCGAAACCGTCGTGGTTCGGCGAATCCGTTGGCCATTACGAAGGTGACACGCTGGTTGTGGATACGATCGGAAGCACGACGCGGACCTATATCGATCAATACGAAACGCCGCATACGGAGCAGCTGCATACGATTGAGCGCTTCCGGATGACCGGCCGCGGATTGCGGATGGAGGTTTCACTGCACGTCGAAGATCCGGGCGCATTCACGACACCCTGGAATGCGAGGCAGACCTATCGCCGCGTGGAACCGGTCGTTGCAGAGCCGACGGACGTGTTCAATCCGCTTTCATCGACGTCGGCGGCGGGGCCCATTCTGGAAGCAAGCTGCGCGGAAAATCCCGGCAGCCTGTTCGGCGCCGAAGCGCCGCCCATCCCGCAGACGGTGAAACCGGATTTTTAGAGCCGCGTCAGGCGAACGCAGTGGCCCCCCTCGGCGCTTCGCGCCACTCCTCCCGTAAACGGGGCGGAGAAAGCTCAGGCCCCGCGCTCGACGAGCTGGCGGCGATACACGTTGTCGCGCCGCGCCATCACCACCAGGCCAACGCAGCCCAGCGCCGCGATGAACATCAGCGGCAGCAGTGCAAGCTGAAAGCTGCCCGTCGCCTGCCGGATCACGCCAATGGATGTGCTGGTCAGAAATGCCGCCGCGTTTCCCAGAGAGTTGACCTGCGCGAAACCAATCACTGCCGCCGGTCCCGCAAGCCATTCCGACGTCAGCCCGAGAAACGGTCCCTTCATGGCCTGTGCGCCGATCTGGGTCAGGCACAGCACGGCAACAAGCAACCAAAGCTGGTGCACGAAGGTGGCGCCGGCAAGCGCAACCGCCGAAATGGCCAACGGCAAAATCGTGTGCATCAGCCGTTCCCCGGAACGGTCGGAACGTTGGGCCCAAACCACCATGGCGGCGGCCGCAAGGGCAAAGGGAACGGCATTCGTCAGCCCAACCTGCATATTGGTCAGGCCAAATTCCTTGATCATTTGCGGTTGCCACAATGCGAGCGCCTGACCCACGCCGACGCTGCCAGTGAAAGCCAGCGAAAGCATCAGCGCATGGGGATTGGATGCGACCCGCCAAAAGCCGGAATGCGGGACGCGGGTGGCCGCCACCCCGGCGGCGAGTTGTCCAACGAGCCATGACTTTTCGGTGCTGTCGAGCCACGCAATCGCGGAAAGATCGCCGGGCAGGAGAACCAGCAACAGCACACCGGTGATGATCGCCGGGACGCCTTCGGCGAGAAACATCCACTGCCAGCCATGCAGGCCCAGAATGCCGTCAAGCCCGAGAAGCGCGGAAGACACGGGCGATCCGACGACGCTGGACAGCGGAATCGATATGGCGAAAAGCGCCATGATCCCCGCCCGATGCCGTGGTGGAAAGAATGCCGCGAGATAGAGCATCACGCCGGGCAGAAAACCGGCCTCCATCGCGCCGATCAACAGCCGGATCCCGTAAAAGGAATACGGGCCGGTGACGACGCTCATCATCGCAGATGCGATGCCCCAGCTGATCATGATGCGCGCCA
Source organism: Micropepsaceae bacterium (assembly GCA_025450355.1). Lineage (GTDB taxonomy): Bacteria > Pseudomonadota > Alphaproteobacteria > Micropepsales > Micropepsaceae > CAIYRG01. The sequence continues at coordinate 10,328 of JANWHR010000082.1, read as the reverse complement.
GCCAGCGTGGACCACCGGTCCGTGCCTGGATCATGGTCGAGGGAATCTCGAACAGCACGTAGGAGATGAAGAACAGTCCCGCGCCGATGCCGAATTGGGCGCTGTTCAGGCCAATATCGTGGTTCATTTGAAGCGCGGCAATCCCGGCATTCGCACGATCGATCTGGGCGATCAGAAAGCCCAGCGTGAGCAGCGGCGCGAGGCGCCAGGTCAGTTTTGCGATTAGGGCCTTCTCGGCGGCCTCATCCATCAAATGGGCGGACATTCCGCTGCGTCCTCTCGCGCGCAAGAACGGCAGACCATAGCAAAAAATTTTCGGGTGAATGTCGCTTTCCCGGAACGGTGTGCTGCCGACGGTGTAAACGTGCAGAGCACGAAGGGGAGAATTCACCATGCCCAACACCGTCCGATTGCATCGCGTTCTGGCCACCAAACCGGAGAAGATCTATCGCGCGTTTCTGGAAGCCGACGCGCTCGCGAAATGGCTGCCTCCGAACGGATTCACCTGCACCGTTCATCACCTCGAATCCAGGGCCGGCGGAACATACAAGATGTCGTTCCGGAACTTCACGACAGGGCAGAGCCACTCGTTCGGAGGCGAATACCTGGAACTGGTCCCGAATGAACGTCTTCGCTACTCGGATCGGTTCGACGATCCCAATTTGCCGGGGCAAATGAGTGTCACCGTGACTCTGCGCGAGACGCCGGTCGGCACCGAATTGAACATCGTGCAGGAAGGCGTGCCCGAGGCCATTCCCGTAGCGGCCTGTTATCTCGGCTGGCAGCAGTCGCTGCAGAATCTCGCGCGTCTCGTCGAGCCGGAAATCGTTCAGTAGTCGCGCGAGCGGCTACCGGCGGATGCGGGATTTCGTCCCAGGCTTATCGCCTGGGCGCATTGTGTCACCATGTCACACATGAAAGAGATCTCGATTCGCGAATTGCACCGGCGCACAGGCGCCTGGGTCCGCAGCGCGCGCAAACATGGCGCAATCCTGGTACGCGACCGGAATGTGCCGGTTGCCAAACTGGTCCCGGTCAGTGCTGAACCACCCGTCAACCGGTTCACGAACTGGAAGCCGTTGAAAAAATTGGCGGCTGTGCTCGATCGCCCCGTGGGTGGGCCGCCCATCGAGGACGTCATCGGTGAAGACCGAAGCCGCTGACCAGGCAGCGCCTGTCACGCCCATCTATTTCGACTCCGCCCTGATTGCAAAATTCTATTTGAATGAGCCCGGACGCGATCTGGTTCGAAGATTGGCGCAGACGGCAGGCATTGTCGTCACCAGTGGGATCGCCGTGGCCGAAATATCGGCCGCATTCCATCGAAAATTGCGGGAAAGAAGCGTGGACCAGCACCTGTTCAACGCCCTGCAGAGCCAATTCAAAGTTGATCTGGATAGCGACCTGTGGCGTTTGGTTCCCTGCACGGCGGCGCTGATCGAAGACGTACACGCGATCTTCTCAAAATTGCCCAAACCAGTGTTCCTGCGGTCGCTGGACGCATTGCATCTTGTCACCGCACGTGCGGAAGGGTTTACCCGGATTTATTCCAACGACCGCCATCTGCTTGCTGCGTGCCCCACTGCAGGCCTTCGCGGCATTAACCCGCTTGCCTAAGCCCAACGGCGCGCACCATGGAATGGATCACACATCGCGGCGGTTGCCACTGTGGCCGCGTCCGCTTCGAGGTGCTCGCTCCCCGGACGCTTGAGGTGCTGGACTGCAACTGTTCGATCTGCGGCAGGAGCGGTTACCTGCATCTGATCGTGCCGGCTGCGCGCTTCACCCTGCTTTCAGGCCAGGACGATCTGACCTCGTATCAATTCAATACCAGGACCGCGAGACATCTCTTTTGCCGCGTCTGCGGCGTCAAATCCTTCTACGTCCCGCGCTCACATCCGGACGGATTCAGCGTCAACGCGAGATGCCTCGATCCGGGATCATTCGATGATTTGATCGTGCGACCGGCGAACGGGAAGGAATGGGAAAAGCAGTTTCCCGAAACCGCGGCTGCGAATCCCCCGGAGCACCTTGACAATGGGGAGTTAAGCTCCTTTGCTTTGTTCTGAAGCTGTTCTTGTACGGCAGAACGGCAACAGGAGGGATTCCATGTGCGACGAACTCATTCACCCTGGCATGGTTGAGGATCCAAGGCTCTCGCGCCGCAGCTTCGGCGTTCTGACCGTTGCGGCCGCGGCTGTTGCCAGCACGGCATATGCGCAGACTGACGTGGTGGAAAAGGACGTCGAGGTGAAGACGCCCGACGGCAACTGCGACGCCGTTCTCTATCATCCGCAAGCTCAGGGGACCGCACCTGCTGTCCTGATCTGGACCGATATCATGGGATTGCGGCCGGCGTTCCGCGACATGGGCCGGCGACTGGCCGCACAGGGCTATGTCGTGCTGGTGCCCAACCCGTTCTACCGTTCGGCGCGCGCACCGGTCATTGGGCCAAGTTTCAATTTCAATGATCCCGAACAGCGGAACCGGCTGTTCGGTTATCGCGCTGCCATGAAAGATGATGGCATCGACCGCGATGCGACGGCCTTCCTCGCCTATCTCGACGCGCAGCCGCAGACCAACAGGAACCGCAAGGCCGGCGTGCAGGGTTATTGCATGGGCGGGGCGCTGTCGTTCCGGACCGCGGCGGCGGTGCCGTCACGCATTGCCGCAGTCGGCAGTGTCCATGGCGGCAATGGTCTGGTGACCAAAGACGCCGACAGCCCGCATCTGCTGATCCCGAAAACCGATGCGACCTTCCTGGTCTGTCAGGCCCAGAATGACGACAAGATGGAGCCAAAGGTGAAGGACGAGCTGAAAGCCGCCTTCGAGGCCGCTCATCGTCCTGCGACGGTTGAAGTCTATCACGCCAACCATGGCTGGTGCGTTCCGGGCGGCCAGGTTTACAACATGGCGGAGGCGGAGCGCGCCTGGACTGCGCTGGGCGGTTTGTACAAATCGACTCTCGCCTGACCCGGAGAACGCGCGCGCCAACCACGGCGTTGGGAAAGACCAGTTGCTTGCGCAGGCAGCAACGGCGTTATTTGCCGTTGTCTGCCTGGCCGCTCGTTTTTCTCGCGCCAATGTGGTCCGCAAGCTGATCGCCGCTGAAATTGCCCGTGTTGCTTTCGTCGATTTCGGGCAACATGGCCGCATTCCACTGCTGCCATTCGGCGACGAGCCGCTCGTACACGTCCTTGTGGCGGGTTTTGAGATTTGCCCGCTCCATCGGATCGTCAACCACGTTGAAGAGAAATGTGTTGTCGAGAATCTTCAGGAATTTCCAGTCGCCGTCGCGCGCCGCGCGTTGTGCATTGGCCTTGTAGCGCCAGAACAGTTTCCGCGGCACGGGCGCTGCATTGCCGGCGAGATGAGGCAGCAGATCCATGCCATCGGGCGGAGAGGCCGGATCGGATCGCGTACCGGCGGCCGAGAGCAGCGTCGGCATCCAGTCCATGCCGATCATCACCTGATCTCTGGTCCGCCCCGCGGGAATGCGCGCGGGCCAGCGGATGACCGCGGGAATGCGCAATCCGCCCTCCAGCAATTCCGTCTTGCGACCGGTGAAGGGCCAGGTGTCGGCGAATCGCTCGCCCCCATTGTCGCTGGTGAAAATCACGATCGTGTTCTGAGTTAATCCGTTCGCGTCCAGTGCCTGGAGCACGCGGCCGATCTGCAGATCCATCTGCTCGATCATCCGCTGATAGGTTCTCTGCGTGCCACCGTCGAAATCGACCAGCGGAGCCGCGCGCAAACGGTTCGACTCCGCCTCGTCCCCCGGCGCTTCCCACGGCCAGTGGGGGGCATTGAAATGCAGACTGATGAGAAACGGACGTCGCGTTTTTGCATAGCCGTTGACGGTATCTACCGCGCGGGCGCCGAGCAGGTCGGTGAGATATCCGTCCCGATGCACCGTAACATCATCGTCCCACAGATCGTCTTTGTGATCGGTGCCCTGGTGCGCGTAGTAATCCAGCGAACCTCCGCGAAAGCCGTAGAAATGGTCATAGCCGCTCTGCAATGGACCGAATTTGGGCAGAATCCCCAGATGCCATTTGCCGATCAGCGTCGTGCCGTATCCCGCTTTGCGCAGCAGTGACGGCAAGGTGGAATGTTCCGGCGGCAGCCCGATGTCCGGTTTTCCCACCTGCAACGGCTCCTCCAACCCAACGCGAAAGCGGTACTGATACTGGCCCGTTATGAGCGCAGTACGACTGGCGGTGCAGACTGCGGAATTGGCATAGGCCTGCAGAAAGCGAACCCCACCCGCCGCGATGGCATCGACATTGGGCGTGCGCAGATCGGGCCGGCCATAGCAGGCCACGTCGGCATAACCCATATCATCGGCAAGAATGAACACGATGTTGGGCGGCGCCGTCTGGGCCAGTGCATCGGAAATTCCGGCGGCGCCGAGCACGCCCGCCGCCGCCCCGCGCAACACCGTGCGCCTGCTGATTTCGTTGGTCATTGATGCACCGGAGTAATCGGAAGCTACGAAGCAGCCTACCACGGACGGAATGGAATACGTCTGCGGGGTTATGCCAAAACAACCAAAACGGGTGTATCATGAACACCGCCGAAAGGCTTTCAACGCGGGCACAAGGGAGAGAGCGATGCATAGAAGGGCGAGTGGAATCCTTGCCGTAATCGCACCTGCAGCACTGCTGGTCAGCGTTCAATCGGGTAAAGCGGAAGAGTTCACCGGCAGCGTTCAGGGCGTGGTCAAAAGCGCGTCCGGGCAGGCGCTTCCCGGCGCGTATGTCAAACTGACCAATGCGGAGCGGCGGCTGACCTTCATGGTCATCACTCAGGCACAGGGCCGCTACTCCCTGAAAAACCTCCCTGCCGGCAACTACACGGTGCAGGGCATCGGCAATGGCTCCCAGAGCAGCCTCACGCCCGTGGCGCTGACGGCGGGCACGCCGGCCACAGCCGATGTGGCGCTGACCGGCAAACAGGCCGATGTGGCGAACGGCTGGGTTCGCACACCCGGACGCGTCGCCGGAAACGAGCTGGACGGTGAATTGCCACCGCCGAACCTTCCGGATGGTCCAGGCAAGGCGATTATCGAAGCGAAATGCAATCAGTGCCACTATCTGCATCGGCTGACCGAAGAGAGATGGAGCCATGCGAATTGGCAGCAGAAAGTCACCTGGATGCGCGACCGTATCCACGAACGGGGCGCCAATGATCTGACCGACGCGGAACAGAAAATCGTCGTCGATTACCTGGCGAAAAACTTCGGCACGAACGCGCCAAGAGCCGACGCAAACGGGCGCCTGTCCCGAACCTTGCTGAACGGGGATGCCGCCAAATATATCGCGGTCGATTTCGCAGGCCCCAATCCGGACGCGGCCTTCCATGATATCTCGGTCGATGCCCGCGGCGTGGCCTGGGTGAACGAGCTCAATCTTTATGCGCTCGGGAAGTTCGATCCGAAGAGCTTCGCGTTCAGCGAGTTTCGTCCACCCGATTTGGGGACGAAGCCCGGCACACTGGCGCACATGGGCCCGCCCGCGCGCGGCAAGGGCGATTCCATCTGGATGGCCGATATCGGCGGCAGCCGCCGCTGGCTCCAGTTCGACACGAAAGCCCAGCGATTCTCTTCATCGGTTCTCGTACCCGGCGACTTCAAGGGCCCGATCAGCGGCAATTTCATGCGCGCCGATCCGAACGGGAAAATGGTCTGGACCACCGCCGGCACACGAGTCGTGGGCCTGAATATCCAGACCAAGGAATTCACCGGCTATGACATTCCGTACTGGATCCAGACAAAGCAAAATCCGGAAGCTTACGGGATGGATGTCGCAGGCGATGGCAGAGTGTGGTTTGTCGAACGCGAAGCGAACAGGGTGGCCCGGCTTGATCCTACGACCGGAAAGATCGACGAATTCAAGACGCCCGGAAACGACGTTCCCCGCCGCATGGGCGCCGATTGGGACGGCAATCTCTGGGTCGGCTTCCACGAAACCGGCAAGCTGGTGAAGATTGATGAGAAGACCGGCAAGATGACCATGTACGATCCACCAACAAAGAATAACGGTGCGTATATTCCGGTGCCCGATCCGCGGCGCAAGGTGATCTGGTTGACCGAACAAACGGCGGACAAGATCGCCCGCTTTGATCCGAAAACGGAGACGTGGACGGAGTTTTCACTGCCGATTGCGGAGTCGGATGCAAGGCGCATCGAGCTGGACCCGTCCAATCCAAACCGCATCTGGTGGTCGGGCGATACATCGAGCCATCTCGGCTATATTGAACTGTTGGACGAATAACAGGCCGGGGAGATGGCCGCATCTGAAGCGCCCCCCTGGGCGCTTCGTGCGGACTTTTGGTTGATGGAGGTATCATGCCAACCCGTTTTCACGTAATCGTCGCAGCTTGCGTCGTTTCCTGTTTCGCAGGCGGCGCCGCGCAGGGCGCATCGGTGGTGGTCGCGTCGCCGACGTACACCTCGATTCCGATGGAAATTACCGTCAATCGTCCGGCTGCGGAAGTGTGGAAGCGCATCGGCAAATATTGCGATGTCGCCGAATGGCTGCAGGTCCCGGCGGGCTGCCGGATCATCGCCGGGAAGGATGGTCAGGTTGGCGCCGTCCGCAGTGTCGGTGGCGGCGAGGTCCTCGTTGCGCGAACAGAACTCTCCTACACCTATGCGCAGACGCCAAAGGTGGGAATGCCGTTCAATCTTTATCACGGCACGGTGGAGGTGCTGCCACTTACTCCCACCACATCGCGAATTGTGTACACGCTGTTCTACGACAACTCGATGCTGCCGGACGATGCCGCGCGGGCAGCGGACAGGGAAATGCGGCGTACCCGATTCACGCAGGCGCTGCAGAACATGAAAATACTCGCGGAAGGCGGCAAACTTCCGGCGCCAGCTGCGCGATAACCAGAACCGGGGGCGGTCATGGCCGAAACAACGAACAGACGCGAATTTGTACAAATTGCCGGAGCAGCGGCATCAGGCTTGCTGGCCGCCACCACCAGCCCCGCGGCAGCGGCAGCGCCGGAACCGGCGCCGCGCACCATGGGTGCCCGCTTCCGTGCACTGATGAATGGGGCCGGGCCGCTGATCTGCCCGGGCGCATACGACATCCTCACCACCCGACTGTGTGCACTGCACGGATTCCCGGCCGCCTTCATCGGCAGCAGCGTGACCAATCAGTCGCTGGTGGGCTCCCCGGATCAGGCGCTCGTGACGGTTGGCGAAATCATCGCATATGACAGCGTGATTGCGTCGAATACGGCCATCCCGATTCTGGCAGACGTGGATGATTTCGGCGCCACGCCCCTGAACGTCTATCGCTTCGCCAAACAGGCCGAACGGGGCGGGATCGGCTGCGCCGCTTTCGACGACCGGATGCCGATGAACCGCGCCACCAATTACGGCGTGCCGGGGGTCGTCTCCAAAGCGAGAATGATCGACAACATCCACGCGGCTGCTGACGCGCGCAGCGATATGGTCATCATCGCGCGCTGCCTGGCGCCTACGCCAAACAATTCGTACACCGAGATGCTGGACCGCGCCGCCGCCTATGCCGAAGCCGGCGCCGATGCGATCTGGATCGGCCTGCGGACGCCGCAGGATTATGTCAGGGCGGCGGATATGGTGAAAAAGCCGTTGATGGCGGTGGTCGGCAACGCGAATTTTCCTGCAACCGCGGAAGCCATGAAAGCGTCCCGCATTACCGTCGCCCAATCTCCCAGCATGGTGAACATCGCACTGGGCGCCGTGGACAGGGCCCTGGCGGAGCTGAAAAGCACAGGACGCGTGGTCGAAGCGCAAAAAGCCGCGCTGAACCGGCAGGCGTCCAATACGATCGAACAGGTCGCAGAACTGAACGCGCGTTCCCGCAAATACAATATCCCGCAGGCTTCTGCCCCGGAACGGTAGCTCGCCGTCAATTGTCATTGCCGCGAAGCAGGCATGACAGATGTGTTTAAAAATCCGGGGTTTCGGCCTGGGGGATCGGCAATGACTGATCGGTGAAAGCGGGCACGGCGTTCTCCGCGCAGCTCTCTTCCTGCAGCGGTCCGGCGACGCTTCGCCCGGTGGTCGGATCGTTCGCGACCGCCAGCCTGTTCTCCGCCACGCCGGGCTCGAGGCGCTGAAAGTGCTGCACTGCGTCCCATGCCATCGCAAACGCGCCGGGATCTTCGACGTGAAGCTTCACTTCCAGGGTGCGGCCGCCGTTCACCATGCGATAGCGTTCCACCACGTGCAATTTGTCCGTATGCGGAGTCAGATAATCGTCCATCGATGTGCGGGTGCCGATCCCGATTGTGTCGACGACCAGAGTATCGCCTTCGTAATGACCCACCGATTCTCCGAACCAGGATGGCTGCACATTCTGCGAATGCGGCACGTTCAGGTAAATGTGCCGGTATTGATGATCCAGTTGCCAGGTCATCACGACTTCCCTGGGGCTCTGGACAATGAAAACCGGACGGAACGTGCCCACGATCAGCAGCGCCGGAATACCGACCGGCCAGCAGCTTTGGCGCGGACCAAAACCGGATTGGCCCGCAAGAATCTGGGCATTGTGCTTCCGCAATGCCTCCCGCACCCAGGGCAGCAGAATCGGATTGCGGAGATCGGCAACCGGAAAGGTCGGCTGTCTGCCGGTGCGGCGAAAATCATCGTTGGTAATGGTGGGATGCGCAGGGTCGTCCTGCACCGGCCCCGCACCGTTCCCAAGCGGCTTGAAACCGCCCTGATCGGCGAGCCAACTGACGCCCGGATTGGGCGCAAAATCCGGCGGCACCGCAGTTCCGGCTGCGAATGCAGCAGCAGGGCAACACAGAAGAGCTGACGCCGCGATCCGGCAAAAATTTACGAGCCAAAAGGTGAAAATCTTTTTCTCCGCGAGCTGGGCGGCCCGGCGTGTGCGCGTTGCCGACCTGAGCACATCCACTGGCGTAGTCATCAGCTCCAGGTCAGATCGTGATTGCGCAACGGCAGATCCCGGTAGCGTTTGCCGGTGATCTGAAACACCGCATCCGCAATGGCGGATTGCACCGAAGTGGCGCGGTCGTGTCCCATGCCATCCAGCCAGTGCCCCGATTTGAAAAACCGGATGTTGATCTGCGGTGGGTTCTCCCGGATGCGCGACAGCGTGAACTGGTCGAAATTGTTCTCCACAATCCGGCCTTCCGCGACGTTGCACTCCTGATACATCACGTCGTTGTAAAACCACACGATCTGGCCTTCGAGCTGCTTTTTCACGGAAAGCGGATTCACCAGACCAAATCCTTCGTCGTGCGCGACATCGACGCGCTCGTGATGCACCTGCCCGTCCTTGCCGACCGAGACCGTGTGCACCATGGCGCTGATGGTCGCGTGATGACCGGATTCCCCGCCGCGTTCTTCCAGGGCGATGGCGCGCGCGGTCCCCTTTGGCAGCGGCTGGCCCCAGCCCGACATTTCGGCCGCCATGTCCAGCGCCTTGATCATATCGGCCTTGTACGGAAGATTGGTCCGCGAGATCAGTTCGCGCCGGTAGAGGTATGGGTCCTTGCCGGCCGCGTGTGCAAGTTCATCCATAAAACTTTCGCGGTAAAAATGCTGCGCCGGCGCGCCGACGCCCCGCCGTGTCCCCACCGGGATGTGGAAGCGCGCACTGTGCATGGTGAAGCGATAATTGGGCGCAAAGTAACGCGCCGCTTCATCAAAAGCCGCGTTCTGACCTGGCGCGGTCTCGTCCGTCGCGGTCCTGACTTCCATGGCGATGGGCCAGCCATCGCGGTCGAGCGCCGCGCGCAATCGCGCGACGCCGATCGAGCGATAGGTTGTGTTGATGAAGTCCTCTTCGCGAGTCCACAGCAGGTGGATGGGCGTGCCGCGGTTCTTGTTCGCGATGTAGATCGCCTGTTCGGCCTGCGGGCCGTTGCCATTGCGGCCATAACCGCCGCCGAGATGGCACAGGTGGACATAAACGCTGGTTTCCGGAATGCCGGTGATGCGCGACGCGGAGTGGCGGGTCTCCTGCGGACTCTGGTCGCCAATCCAGATGTCAACCCGATTGTCGGTGACCAGCACCGTCGCGTTTCCCGGCTCCATCCGGGCGCGCGGCAGATAAGGTACCGAATAAGTCGCCTCGATGATCTTGTCCGCGCGTGAAAAGGCGGTGTCGCAGTCGCCGGTGTTCACGCCGAGCTTGCCCGGCTGGTCCAATGACGCCATCAGCTTCGCCCGGATCGTCGCCGTATCAAGCGCCGCCCATTGCTGCGGCACGTCCCATTCGACCGGCATTTTCTCGATCGCACTCTTCGCCTGGTACCAGCTTTCGGCGAGCACACCCACGCCGCCGCCAAAGATGCGG
>JANWHR010000081.1 GCA_025450355.1 Micropepsaceae bacterium | reverse complement strand
GCGGATTAATCTCGCTTTTCGGGGGCTGGTCCCCTCCCCAAAAATGCTGCGCATTTTTGACCCTCCCCCAAGGGGAGGGTGAAGTTACACCGGCAGTGAAATCACCGCGCGGAGGCCGCCGAAGGGGCTGTCGTCGAGCCAGATATCGCCGCCATGGGCTCGGGCGATGTCGCGTGCAACCGCGAGACCCAAACCGACGCCGCCGGTTTGCAGATTCCGCCCTTCATCCAGCCGATGGAACGGGCGGAATGCTTCTTCGCGCCGCTCGGCGGCGATTCCGGGGCCATCGTCTTCGACCGCGAATTCGATGCGGTTTCCCCTGCGATAAAGCCGTAACTGGACCACGTTGCCGTATTTCACCCCGTTTTCGAGCAGGTTTCCGAGACAACGCTTCAGCGCGTTGCGTTTGACGGTCAGATGCAGCGCATCCGGTGTGCTGCACACAATGCGGCGCTTTGCATTGGCCGTGCGTCCCGCGTCCGCGACCGCCTCCGCCGCGAGCACGGCAAGGTCGGTATCGGCTGCATTTTCTCCTGCGCCGCCACGCGCGAAATCCAGATATTCATTCAGCATGCGCTCCATTTCGCCGATGTCGCCTTCCATCGCGATCACGTCGGCATCCCGCTTCATCATGGCAAGCTGGAGGCGCATGCGGGTCAGCGGCGTTTTGATGTCGTGGCTGATGCCGGCCAGCATTTCGGTGCGCTGCTGCACGAACCGTTCGATGCGTTCGCGCATCTCCATGAAGGCCACCGCGGCGCGGCGAATCTCCTGCGCGCCGTGCGGTTTGAACCCGGTAAAGGTCTGTCCTTTGCCGAAGGTCTCCGCGGCCTGGGCAAGGCGCTCGATCGGTTTCACCTGGTTGCGCAGGAAGAGGCCCGCAATCGCGATCAGCACCATGGATGAACCGATCATCCACAGAATGAAAATGTCGGCATTCGACGCGGTGACGCGCTCGCGCGGAACCAGCAGCCGCAGCACGCCGTCCTTCAACTGAACGCGGACATCGACATAGTTGCGGAAGCTTTCCGTATCGAAGGTCGCTGGCGCGGGAAATTCGCTGGAGAGGATATAGGCCAGTTGACGGTCCAGAACCGTCGCAGGCGTGGAAACCACGCGCGTCAGATGTGCGCCGGGCATGAACTCCGCCGGATAGCCAAACCTGAGCGCCGCCACCTGACGTTCGCCGTCGCGCTGTGGTCCCGGCGGCAGGCGGTTTTCCAGCATCACCATGTAGCCGAGATCATTGGCAACGCCGCGCGTCATGGTCGCCGTCACGATGCGGTAGTGGCGGTCGAAGAAGACCGCGGTCACGACACCCTGCAGGATGATGATCGGCGTCACGATGATGATCAGCGAGCGGCCGAACAGCCGGCGCGGCATGATGTGCTTGACGATGCGGAACGGGTGCAAAAGGACCCGGATCGGCCGTCCGCTAAAGCGCAGTCCGGCGCGGGTGGCGCTAGCGGACGCGGTCTGGGACAAGGACATAGCCGGTACCGCGTACGGTCTGGATGTAGAGCGGCAATTTCGGATCGTCTTCGATCTTGCGCCGCAGACGGGTGATTTGAACGTCCACGGAGCGTTCGATCCGGAGGTTCAGTTTTTCGCACAGCGCCGCCCGGGTAAACGTCCGCCCGGCATTGGCCGCGAACAGTTTCAGCAACTGCTGTTCCGCGCCCGTCAGTTTGACAGGTTTGCCCGCGCGCCGGAGTTCCATGCGTCCGGCATCGAACACACAGACGCCCATGCGGATTTCGCGATTTGCCGGCGGCTGACCCATGCGGGTACGGCGCATCAGCGCATTCAGCCTCAGCATCAGTTCCCGTGGTTCGAATGGCTTGGCCAGATAATCGTCGGCGCCGCGCTCAAGTCCGGCAATCCGGTCCTCGGCCTCGCCGCGCGCGGTCAACATCAGGATCGGAATGTCACGGCGCGCACGCAGGTCGGCGGCCAGATCAAGGCCGCTCTCACCCGGCATCATGACGTCCAGCACGAGCCCGTCGAACTCCATGCCCCGCATCACCAGGCGCGCCTGTGCCGCATCGGCTGCGACCGTCACGCGAAAGCCGTTGCCGGCCAGATAGCGCTGTAACAGGCTGCGCAGCCGCTGGTCGTCATCGACCACAAGCAGGTGAGGCGTCCCGGAACCGTTCATCGGCGTATGGACATGGGCGGCGCGTCTCCGTTAGACATCAATAGGCTGGCCCAGTTATCGTAGCAAGTCGCGAAGCCGAATCGGGCGGCGCAGCTCAATTTTCGAGGAAATCATGGCCGAATTGATCCCCTTCGATGAACGCGATGGCGCGCTCTGGTTTGACGGAAAAATTGTCCCGTGGCGCGACGCCAGGGTGCACGTGATGACCCATGCGCTGCACTTCGCCTCCTGCGTTTTCGAGGGCGAGCGGATCTATTCCGGGCGCATCTACAAACTGAAGGAGCACACGGAGCGACTGTTTGCGTCTGCGGCGCTGCTTGGTATCACCATTCCTTATACGGAAGAAGAGATCGGCCGCGCCTGCGGTGAGGCGGCTGAAGTTCAGGGCATCACCGACGGGTATGTGCGCCCGGTGGTGTTCCGCGGCGCCGCGACCATGCCGACGGTGGCCGCGCAGCGCGCCGGAGTTCACGTCGCGATCGCCGTCTGGCCCTGGCCGTCCTATTTTGACCCGGCGGAAAAGCTCAAGGGCATCCGGCTGGATATTTCGGAATGGCGGCGCCCGGCCCCCGATACGGCACCGACGAAAGCCAAAGCGGCGGGACTGTATATGATCTGTACACTGTCGAAACATGCCGCCGAAACCCGGGGGTATTCCGATGCGCTCATGTTCGACTACCGCGGCCTGGTTGCCGAGGCGACGGGCGCGAATATCTTCTTCGTGCGCGAGGGACAGTTGCACACGCCGATCCCGGATTGTTTCCTGGACGGCATCACGCGCCGTTCGGTCATCGCACTTGCCTCGGCACGGCAGATTCCGGTGCGCGAGCGCGCAATTACGCGCGAAGATCTGCCGGATTTCACCGAATGCTTCCTCACCGGAACCGCCGCCGAAGTGACGCCGGTTGCGGAAATCGGCCCGTACCGGTTCAAGCCCGGCAAAATCAGCGAAATGCTGATGAACGATTACGCAACGGATGTCAGGCGGCCTCTGGTCACTGCCACCGTCTGATGCTCGCGTCGTCTTCGTTGCGCGCGCTGACCCAGGTTTCTTCGCCCGCGCGCTGTTCCAGTTTCCAGAACGGCGCGCGCGTTTTCAGATAATCCATCAGGAACTCTGCGGCCTGAAACGCCGCCTGGCGGTGCGCGGACGCGACGCCTACGAACACAATCCGGTCGCCGGGGGCCAGTTTTCCCGTCCGGTGTACGATTCGCAAGGCCAGGATGGGCCAGCGCTTTCGCGCTTCCATGGCATGGGCGGCAATTTCGCTTTCGCACATGCCCGCATAGTGATCGAGCGTCATGGAGATGAGGCCGCCATCGCCGCGGACCATGCCAATGAATGTGGCGATGGCTCCCGCCGCGCCGCCCGAATCCTCGAGCGCAGCGATTTCCGCGCCCGGCTCAAAATCCGCCTGCTGGATACGAATCTCCGTCATCCGCCGGTCACCGGGGGAAAAAACGCGACTTCGTCGCCGGGACGCAGCACCGCGTTAAAGTCCGTATGCTGCTGGTTGACGGCGACGCGGACCAGGGCAGGATTGCGAAATGCTTCCTCATATCCGCGGCCGCGCTGGCGCAGGAAATCCACCAGCGTTGACACCGTGGTCACGGACGGCGGCATGTCCAGTTGCTCTTCCGGCTTCCCGATTTTCTGCCGCACCCAGGCGAAATAGAGCAGCTTCACGATTCACACCGTGCGCTTCGGTGCCGCCGGACGGGCGCTGCGCCCTTGCGCCGGTCCTGCGGCTCCGCCCATGCGTGAGCCAGCCCGGCCTTCAGATAGACATAGCCGGTATAGACCGTCAGGCCGGCGGCAACCCACAGCACGATCAGCGCCACGCCGGTGACGCCCGGAACGATGTGCTCGCCCGGGCGCGCGGCGATCAGTGCAGAGATTGCGATCATCTGCATCACGGTCTTGAATTTTGCCACACTGGTGACCGGCAGGCTCACGGCCGCTTCGGCGAGAAATTCGCGCAGTCCTGACACGAGAATTTCGCGGCACAGAATGACCAACGCCGGGATGAGATTCACGCCTTCCAGCGTGCGATCCCAGGCGAGCATCAACAGTGCCGCAGCCACGATCAGCTTGTCCGCAATCGGATCCAGCATCCGGCCGAGCGAGGACTCGGCCTGCCAGCGGCGGGCAATCACCCCGTCCACGGCATCGGTGATCGCGGCGAGGACAAACAGAGAAAAGGCCACCCAACGCAGGGCCGCATCGCCCGAAAAGTAAAACGCCGCCACAAACACCGGAATGATCGCGATCCGGGTGATGGTCAGCACATTGGGCAAAGATGACATGGCGCTATCGTACAGGAAACCGGAAGGGCAAAACCTACTCCGGATGGAAGAATTCGTAAATTTTCCGGGCAAGGGCCGAGCTCACGCCCTGGACCGACTGCAAATCCGAAAGGCTTGCCTGCGCCACGGCGCGGGCCGAGCCAAAATGGCTCAACAGGGCCTTTTTTCGCGCTCGCCCGACTCCTGCGATCTCGTCGAGCGGGCTTGCGCCGATCGCTTTTGAACGTTTCTTGCGATGCCCACCGATGGCGAAGCGATGCGCCTCGTCGCGCAATCTCTGCAGGAAGTAGAGCACCGGGCTTTTCTCATCGAGACGGAACGGCGGCTGGCCAGGCCGGCAGAAATGTTCCCGGCCGGATTCACGTTCAATGCTTTTCGCCATTCCGACGATCGGCACATCGGCGGCGCCCACTTCCGCCAGCGCCGCACAGGCCGCGTCCACCTGGGGCGGCCCGCCATCGATCAGCACAAGGTCGGGCCATTTGTTCCATTTGCCGCTGCGCTCGCTCTCGTCCGCCGAATCGCGCATCAGACGGCCGAAGCGCCGCATCAGAACCTCTCGCATCATGGCAAGATCATCGCCGGGCGAAAGCTCGGCCGATTTGATGTTGAACTTGCGATATTCGCCTTTCTGGAATCCTTCCGGTCCGGCGACGATCATCGCGCCGATCGCATGCGCCCCCTGGATGTGCGAGTTGTCGTAAACCTCGATGCGCTTCGGCGGCCCGTCCAGCGCAAATACGGTCGCGACGCCTTCCAGAAGCGCGCGCTGACTGGCACTTTCGGCCAGGCTGCGGATCAGTTGCGCGCGCGCATTCTGTAGCGCCGCGGCGACAATATCGCGTTTCTCGCCGCGAACCGGTACGGCGATTTCGACCTTGTGTCCCGCCCGGATGCCGAGCGCCTCCGCGAGCAATGCGCGCTCGGCAACTTCTTCGCTGACGAGAATCAGCGGTGGCGCCGGACGCGTGTCGTAAAATTGACCGATAAAGGATGACAACAATTCACCGCTTTCCACCTCGGCCGCATGGCGCGGAAAGAACGGCCGGTTGCCCCAGTTCTGCCCGGCGCGGAAAAAGAACAGCTGGATGCAGGACTGCGCGCCTTCACGGTGCAGCGCAAAGACATCTGCGTTCGTGATCGTCGCCGGATTGATGCCCTGCCGGGCCTGAATCTGGGTCATCGCGCGGATGCGGTCGCGCAATTGCGCGGCACGCTCGAACTCCATTGCGTCCGAGGCCGCCTGCATCTCGGCGGCAAGCTGCTCCTGGACCGCGCGGCTTTTGCCTGTCAGGAACTGTCCGGCCTGCGAAACCAATGCGGCATAGGACGCCGCGTCGATGTGGCCTGTGCAGGGCGCGCTGCAGCGCTTGATCTGGTACAACAGGCACGGTCGAGTGCGTCCGTGAAAGACGGCATCAGAACATGAGCGCAGCAGGAACGCCCGCTGCAGCGTGTTCAGCGTCATGTTCACTGCGGCCGCCGAAGCAAACGGCCCGAAATAGATGCCATCGCTGCCCCGCGCGCCGCGGTGCTTCAACACCTGCGGGAAGGGATGATCGGTGCGCAACAGCATGTTCGGAAAACTTTTGTCGTCTCGCAACAGGACGTTGTAGCGGGGCTTCAACCGCTTGATCAGATTGGCTTCCAGAAGCAGGGCTTCCGTTTCCGAAGCCGTCGAAATGAAGATCATCTCCGCGGTTTCGGAGATCATCCGGGCGATGCGGTAGGGCAGCGCTGCGGGCTTGGTGTAGGCGGTAACCCGTTTCTTCAGGCTGCGCGCCTTGCCCACATAAAGGACGTCGCCTTTGCCGTTCAGCATGCGGTAAACGCCGGGACCGTCGGGCAGTCCGTTCAGATAGGCTTCGATCCGCGCCGCACCTCTGAGCGGGGTTTCGCCGGCTGTCCCGGCGGGTTCGGGTGGCGTTTGATCCATGACAAGCCCAATATAATACAGACCTGCTCCAATCCGCCGTTGCAACCGGCGTTCACGCGAGACTGTGATGGCGCTGATCTTCAGGCAATTGTTCGACCCGCAATCCTCGAACTACACCTATCTTCTCGGCTGCAGCGATACGGGGCAATCCGTGCTGATCGACCCGGTGTTCGAACAGGTCCGCCGGGATGAAGCCCTGATTCAGGAACTCGGTCTCAGGCTGCTGCTGACTCTGGAAACGCATGTACATGCGGACCACGTCACGGGCGCGGCCCTGCACCGTCGCCGCTGCGGCAGCCGCATCGCCGTTCCGGCGGCATCGGGGACAACCGGCGAAGACATCACCATCGGCGATGGCCAGACGATCGCATTTGGCAGTCAGCGGCTCACCGCACACCGCACGCCGGGCCACACCAACGGCTGCATGACCTATGTCACCGGCGATCGCGCGATGGCGTTTACCGGCGATTGCCTGCTGATCCGCGGCACCGGGCGAACGGATTTTCAGCAGGGCAGCTCGCGCGCGATGTATCGTTCGATTCATCGGGAGATCTTCAGCCTTCCGGATGAATGTCTGCTCTACCCTGCGCATGATTATCGCGGTCTCAGCGTGACCAGCGTGGGCGAGGAGAAACAATTCAATCCGCGACTCGGCGGCGCGCTCTCGGAGGACGATTTCGCCGGTTACATGGACAACCTCAAACTGGCACATCCGAAACAGATGGCGATTGCGGTGCCCGCGAATCTGAAATGCGGCGCGCCCGACCGGCCCATGCAAGCCGATGAGCCGGATTGGGCGCCGCTGAATTACACCTTCGCCGGTGTGTGGGAGGTGCAGCCCGCCTGGCTCGAAGAACATCTGCACGAGGTGCAAATCCTCGATGTGCGTGAGCCGGATGAATTCACCGGACCTCTGGGGCGCATTCGCGGCGCGATTCTCATTCCGCTCGGCAAACTGTCGGAACGGTTGGCTGAACTTCCGAAAGCGAAGCCCATTGTCGCAGTCTGCCGCGCCGGGGGACGTTCAGCGCAGGCCACGAACATTCTGCGCCAGGCGGGATTTGAACGGGTGGCGAACCTTTCCGGCGGCATGCTGCGCTGGCGCGCCGATGGCTGTGCCGTCGAAGGCGGTCAGGGTTAGCGGCGGCGTTCGATTTCCACGCCTGCGGCCTCCGCACCGGCGAGCGCGTGCAATTTTTCCACGCGAATCCGGGCGCCACGGACTCGCGGGTCTTCGAGGCAGGCGGCGGCAATCCGCTCCGCGAGAGTTTCGGCCAGATTGATGTGGCCGGCCGAGGCGATCCCGCGGATTTTTTCGGTCACCGCCTCATAATCCACCGCATTCTCCAGCCGGTCGTCCATCGGCCGGATATTTGCCGTCAATGTCACATTGATGCGCACCGGTTGTGGTTTGCCGTGCTCATGCCCGTGTACGCCGATGCGCGACAGAACCTCCAGATTCCGGATCAGCACCAGCACTTCGGTGGGGTTCATTCGATTACACCCGCGATGTCGGCGGTCTGCCAGATGAGATGCTGCCCGCCATCCACCGTGATCGTCTGCCCCGTCACGGCGCGCGCGTCCAGCAGATAGGTCACCGCGGAACACACATCGCCGGGCGATGCGCCATGGCCCAAAATGGTGGAAGCCTGCTGCCGGCGGAAATGGGCTTCGCTCTGCCGCGCATTGCGCAGCGCCGGACCGGGCGCCACGGCATTGACCCTGATGCGCGGCGCCAGCGCCTGGGCCAGCACGCCCGTCAGCCAATGCAGTCCGGCCTTGCTGACGCCGTAGGAGAGAAACTGCGGCGTTGGCTTGAACAACCGCTGGTCCAGCAGATTGATGATGGCGCCTTCGCTGTGCGACGGAAGCTGCTCGGCAAAATTCTGCGACAGCACCAGAGGCGCGCGCAGATTGGTTTCCATGTGGCGGTCCCACGACATGCGGGTGACGGTGGCCAGCACGTCGCTTTCGAATACGGATGCGTTGTTCACCAACGCGGTGAGTGGCCCCACGGCGGTATTGGCGCGAGAAATCAGACGCTGGCTGTCTTCTTCCGATTGCAGATCGGCTTCCAGCGCTGCCGAATGGACGCCGATTTCGTGCAGCGCCGCGACGGTATCTTCCGCCTCGGCCTGCGACTGGTTGTAGTGAACCGCAACCGACCATCCGGCCTTGCCCAGAGTCATGGCGATTGCGCGGCCCAGGCGTTTCGCGCCACCGGTGACGAGGACGGTTTTGATCCCTGGTGTCATGCCCTCTGTGTACCGTTCTTGTGCGGCAATGTCGAAATGGCGCCTCTCCGTCCGGCTTCGCCGTCCGGTCGCCTGCGGGCAGAACTTCTTCCGGTAGGAAATTTCTGGCGCACCCCTACCCGCATTTTGCGAAGTGCAAAATGCGTGCCTCCCCGCAAGGCGGAGTCGGAACTTTAGGGGATGAGCACGGCGGCGCCGGACAGCCTGCCCTCGCGCAGATTCGCGAGCGCCTGATTTGCATCTTCCAAGAGGTAGGGAACCGTTTCGGTGTGGACCGGAATTTGGTCCGCGAGCGCAAGGAATTCCACCGCATCGGCACGGGTCAGGTTGGCGATCGAGCGAAGGACGCGTTCCTGCCAGAGAATGCCATAGGGAAAGGATGGAATATCGCTCATATGGATTCCGCCACATACGACAACCCCACCCGGCTTCACCGCCTTCAGCGCCAAGGGAACCAGTTCGCCCGCCGGTGCAAAGATAATTGCCGCGTCCAGGGGTACAGGGGCAGGCGCATCGGATGGCCCGGCCCAGACCGCGCCCATCCGCAGCGCGAAGTCGTGGGCCCTTTCATCACCGGGGCGGACAAAAGCGAAGACCTCCTGGTTGTGAAAGCGTGCGACCTGAACCGCAATATGGGCGGCTGCGCCAAAACCATAGAGGCCAAGCCGCTGGCCACGTCCGGCAGCCTTTAAGGCGCGCCAGCCGATCAGCCCGGCGCACAACAGTGGCGCCGCTTCCGCATCGGCAAAGCGCGATGGAAGGGCGAAGACGTAGCGCGCATCCGCATAGACGGCGCTCGCGAATCCGCCGTCGATCTGATAGCCGGTGAAGCGCGCATTCGGGCAAAGATTCTCGCGGCCCGTGGTGCAGTATTCGCAAATGCCACAGGTCCAGCCGAGCCACGGAACTCCCACGCGCTGCCCGGGCCTGAAACCTTCTACCGCATGCCCCAGTTCTTCGATCCGGCCGACGATTTCATGTCCCGGAATGACCGGCAGCACCGGATCGGGCAGTTCGCCGTCGAGGACATGCAGATCGGTCCGGCAAACGGCGCAGGCCAGCACCGAAATTCGCACTTCGCCGGCCCGAACCGGCCGCAGTTCGCGTGTGACCGGTCGAAGCGGTGTCCTTGCGCGTTCCAATTGCATGGCGCGGAACCGGGTTGCCATAAAGCCGCCGCTTGAAATTGAAACCCTGTCATCATTCTATGGCGCTGCCGAACCGGGTACAAATCCATGGGTGTTGCCCCTTCGTCACTTTCCGTCGTTGCGGACGGCGCGCAACCGCTCGATGGCGATGCGCTCCGCCGCGACCTGACGGCGCTGGCGCGTTCCGCGGGCGGTGATCGCGCCAATCTCCGCAAAGCGGCGCTTTCGGCGATCAAACAGGCGTTCCAGGCCTCACGCGAGAAGATCAGGGCCGG
>JANWHR010000080.1 GCA_025450355.1 Micropepsaceae bacterium | reverse complement strand
GCGGGGCATAGTAAACCGGCGGCGGCGCCCAGAGCGGCGCATAAAGACCAAATCCGAAGCTGGGCCCGAAGTACATCCTGCCACCGAAGCGCGGTCCCCAGAACCCGCCCCGCCAGGCCGCTTTCGTGACCTGCGCGTGATAAACCGGAACCATATCTCCTGCCGCGTTCGCGACGCCTGCGACCCCGATAGCCGCAAGAAAGGCGGCCGCTCCCGCCAAAACAAGTTTTCGCATGTTTCGTCTCCTGCTTCTCCGATGTAACAAGGCCTTTCCCGACACGGGAACTGGATCGAATTTCGTTGCCGGGAGTACCGGATCACAGGTGAACCGAAGCTGAACCACGCCCAAGCCGAGGCATTACGTTCCACGGATGTTTGCGGCAAAACAGAACGGAACTGAGCGTTGGCGTTTGGTTCCGGTACGCTTTCATTTCAGGCCTTTGCAGGCCAAGAATAGGGTTGAACCGCCGCGGAATTGAATGCAAGCAAGGGAAGGTAATGGGCGAGGGGCGTGTGAGAGCCGATCAATCCGTCAAAGCCAATCCGCTGCGCGAACAGCTTCTGTTTCTTCGCGGCCTGATTGCCAATCCCACCGGGGTGGGTGCGATTGCTCCCTCCAGCCCCGCCCTTGCGCGCGCCGTCGCAGCGCAGGTGGATCCGGCACGCGAAGGAGCCGTGCTCGAGCTTGGCCCCGGAACGGGTTCGATGACACGGGAGTTGATCGCCCGCGGCATTTCACCAGATCGAATGGTGGCCATCGAATGGGACGCGAATTTCGCCAAAGCGATTGCCGCGGAATTCGCCGGTATCAACGTGATTCGGGGAGATGCCTTCGACCTCGACAGCACCTTGCCCAAACGCGGCCCGCAGCAGTTCGCCGCGATTGTCTCCGGCATACCCCTGTTGAACCATTCGCCGGACCGGCGCCGGGCTCTGGTTGATGCAGCCTTTCGCCGGCTCGCGCCAGGCGCACCCCTGATCCAGTTCTCCTACGGGCTTCGTTCACCGGTGAAGCCGCCGCCAGACATCACGGTTCGGCTTGCAGCCTTTGTCTGGAAAAATCTTCCTCCAGCCACGGTCTGGGTTTATCGCCGCCGGGCCTGACGGTCAGAGCCGAATACGTACGCGATGTTCCTCGGCGGCCGCGTGGATGCCAAACGGAATGGCGCCAAGATAGATCGCCAAACCCAGGATCAGGGTCGTCCAGGGGATGTACACCATTGCCGGAATCAAAGCGGTCGCGAAAACATAGACCGCGATTTTGCCGTTGTGGTCCAGCTTGAAGTATTTCAGCGAAGGCGTTGGCACGCGGCTGACCATCAGAACCGAAGTAATTCCAATCAGCACCAGCGAAACCACCGGGATGCGGACCAGCTCGGTCGAAAACTCAAAATTCAACAGCAGCGGCAGCAGCATGATGCAGGCGGCGGCCGGCGTGGGCAATCCCGTAAAATAGGGGTGGGATTGGGAAGCGCCTTCGTCGCGCGCGGCCTGAATATTGAACCGCGCGAGGCGCAAGGCGCTGCAGGCGCAAAAGATCAGGGCGGCAATCCAACCCGCATCCGCCATTTGCGACAGGCTCCAAGTGTAGATCAGCACGGCGGGCGCAAGGCCGAAACTGACGAGATCGGCGAGTGAATCAAGCTGCACGCCAAAACGGCTGTCTGCGCCGAGCCAGCGGGCCGCGCGCCCGTCCAGCATGTCGAAGACCATGGCGCAGAAAATCGCCGCAACGGCACGGCGCCAGTCCTCCGCCAGAGCAAAACGGATCGACGGTGCCCCGGAGCAAAGCCCACGCAGCGTCAGCGCGCTTGGAACGATCCGGCTGATGGACAGGTCTTCGAGGCGGTCCTCCAGCCCTTCCAGACGTTCGGAGGCCCATTGCCGCGGCGTCAATCTGTCTTCACGCATTTGTCGCACATTCCTGTTCGTCATCGACAAGCTTCGCCAGCACCGTTTCTCCGGCTCTGACGTGCTGACTCTCCTGCACGGTCACCTTTGCGTCCGGAGGCAAATACAGGTCCAGCCGGCTTCCAAAACGGATGATCCCGAAACGCTCACCCCGGCGCACCGCCTGCCCCTCCAGAAGATCGCACTTGATGCGCCGCGCGATCAATCCGGCAATCTGTATCACGGCCAGTCCGCCGCCGTCTCTCATTTCTTCTGGCTCGATCCGGATCGCCATACGCTCATTATGCTCGCTGGCTTTGTCAAAGGAAGCGTTAAAAAACCGGCCGTGGCGGTAACTTAGCGCAACCACACGGCCGTTCACCGGCATCCGGTTCACATGAACGTTGAACACATCCATGAAAATGCTGAGTCTGAGCCGCGGCGTCTCGCCCATTCCAAGCTCGCCCGGCGGCACCGCGCGGACAATAGGCAGCATCTTCCCGTCTGCCGGGCTGATCACAAGGCCCTTGCCTTGCGGCGTTACGCGCTCGGGGTCGCGGAAGAACAGAATACACCACACCGTGACAGGCAGAAGCGCCAATCCGGCCCAGAGCGAGGCGGCAAACAACGCGGCATTTACGATTACGGCCAGAATGATGAACCGCCAGCCTTCGCGGTGAATGGGAATTTTCAAACCAAAATCTCCAGCATATTACCGCCCGAAAAAAGAGGTCCGGCGGCCGCGTCTCGCGCCTTTGGCGCGATTCACCCGCCCCGCAAACGGGGCAGAAGGCAGCGGAATTTTCGCGCGAATCGGCGGGTTGTGCCAGCAACGCCATTGTGAGGGCGTCAACGGTTGAGGCCCGGCTGCCACAACACATCACCGGCGCCGCGATCATTGGCATGGCGGGCGAGCACAAACAGAAGGTCCGAAAGCCGGTTGAGGTATTTGAGCAGTTCCGGGTTCAGCGTCTCGACGGCCGCGAGTTCGGCCAGATCGCATTCGGCGCGCCGGACGACGGTGCGCGCAAGATGCAAATGCGCCGAAGCGGGCGAACCACCCGGCAAGACGAAACTGGTCAGCGGGCCCAGCCCGGCGTTGATGCGGTCGATATCGGATTCGAGCCGCTGCACCTGTCCTGCGGTCAGACGCAAGCGCAACTGGTGATCCGTCCCTTCGTTCTGTGGCAGGCACAAATCGGCTCCCACATCGAACAGATCGTTCTGTACACACATCAAAAGCTGTGCCCAATCGGATCCGGCCGGCGACTGCACAATGGCAACCCCGATCGCCGCGTTTGCCTCATCCACACCACCCATTGCACGCACGCGCAGGGCATGTTTGGGGACACGTTGTCCGTCGCCCAGTGACGTGGCGCCACGATCGCCGCCACGCGTGTAAATGCGATCGATTTTCATGGAGTGGCCGGACTGGTTCGATTCGGCATCTGTTTTAGCCGCGGGCGATTGACGGCGGAAGCGCGACTCGCATACAGACCGCATGCAGGGTCAAGGGAACGCGGTCTGATGCCGTGGCTGCCCCCGCAACTGTAGCCGGCGAGCGATCGCCCAAATGCCACTGGGGCTTGTCCCGGGAAGGCGGGTGAGAGCGAAGAATTCCTGTGCCGGGAGCCAGGAGACCTGCCCTGCGTGTCGTCCTGCTTTCGGCCGGGGTGCGCCGTGAGCTGCGGATTTCCCGCTGTGGCGACTGTTGGAGGTCGTTGCTGCGGGGGCATTCCATGATCCGATCGCAATCCATTCTTGACGCTTTGGCCCTTTGGCTTTTGACGGCGCTTGCAACACATCAGCCGGCCGCGGCCGCCGAACCGTTGCCCGGCGACAATCTGGAAACTGTCGTCGTGAGCGCCACACGCAGCGAACAACAGCGCGACCTCACCGGGGCTTCCGTGTCCGTGATATCCGCGGGCGATCTTGCAACGGAGCACATTGGCATTGTCACGGATGCGCTGGCCGAAACACCCGGACTGGCCGTCGTCCGGAATGGCGGCCCCGGCCAGACGACCACGATTGGCCTGCGCGGTGCCACGGCCGGACAGACCCTGGTGGTGATCGATGGAGTACGGATCAACGATCCATCCTCGACCGATGGCACTGCGATTCTTTCCGACCTGCTGGTGAACAGCATTGATCGCATAGAAGTCCTGCGAGGTCCCCAGAGCACCCTGTACGGCAGCGATGCGATTGGCGGCGTTATTGATATTGTGACGAGACGCGGGGGACCGGCGCCGTTTTCGATGATCACGACCGGTGATGGTGGAAGCTTCGGCACATTTCGACTGAACACTTCGGTTTACGGCACGGCCGCAGGCGTGGAATATGGCGCGGGAATAAATCTTTACACAACGCAAGGAATCGCAGCGGCCGATACCCGGCTGGCCAATATCAATCCTGATTCGTCTCGGAACGCCGGCGCGACCGCCAACGTTCGTGTGCCGGTTACGGCCCAGATATCTGTCGATGCACGCGTGTGGTACGTCAACGCGGAAACCGCGTTCGACGGCTTTCCGCCTCCGGATTTTACGCTGCAATACACTGGAGAATACGGTCGCGACACCCTGCTTGCGACCTATGGCGGCGTGAACTTCAGTCTGCTGGGCGACCGGTTCCGCAACCGGATCGCGATGACATATCTGGACAGCGATCGAACCAATTACAATCCGGCACTCACATTTCCGGAGGAGTTCTACGCAAGAGGAACGGCAAGCAGTCTCGAATATCAGGGCATATTCGATCTCAGCGCCAGCGATCAGCTGATTGCCGGTGCAGAAAGTTTGCGGACCAATTTGCGGACTGCGTCGCCGGCCCCGGACGAGCCGAATCCGGCGCCGGTATTCGGCCACACGCGGATCAACAGCTTTTACGGGCAATACCAGACGACGCTGCTGCAACAGCTCACCCTGACGGGCGGCGTGCGGCACGACAATGACGCGGAATTTGGCAGCCACAATTCGGTGAAAGGTTCGGCGGCCCTGGCGCTATTTGGCGGGAACACAATCCTGAGGGCCGATTACGGCGATGGATTCAAGGCCCCGTCGCTGTACGAACTGTTTTCGCCCTATTCCAATCCGGTCGAGAAGCTCGAGCCGGAAGTGGCGCGCGGGTGGGAAGCCGGCGCCGATCAGAAGCTGTTGGGCGGAACTGGCACGATATCGCTGGTGTATTTCCAGCGGCATACGGAAGATCAGATTGATTTCTTCGATTGTTTTGGCGTGACTTCCCATGCCTGCGCACAACGTCCTTTCGGATATTACGCAAATATCCTCAGGTCCCGCGTCAATGGAATCGAACTGGAAGGCGGAGCGCAGGTCCTCGACACCGTCCACCTTTATGGAAATGTCACGGCAATGGACGCCATTAATACCGGCACGGGCCAGCAGTTGGCGCGGCGTCCACGGCTGAGTGCAAATGCGCGCATCGTCTGGGCGCCTGATCCGGACTGGTCGATCGGCACCAGCGTTTCCTTCACCGGCAAACGCTTCGACGATCCATTTCAAACCGTGCCGCTCGGCGCCTTTACCCTCGTGAATGTCTTCGCGTCCTATGCCGTGAACGCGCGGATGCAGATTTATGCGCGAGGCGAGAACATGCTCGACCAGCATTATGAAACGGCGGCCGGTTACCGCTCGCTGCCCCGAACCTGGACGGCAGGACTGCGATTCTCGCTGTAGCCATGCAAACGGGGTGAACGACAGTTCAGGTGAGCCGATTGCGCGGTTTATCGGGATTCATATGGTAGGTAACCATCAGCATCACCATCAGGACGGACGACACCAGGCCTGCAAAGGCGCCGAGCATCGCCGGTGGCAACTGAAATACCGTTTCACCAATATCTTCGGCTGCCAGGCTGCCAGCGATCGAGGCGACAATCGAAAAACTCACGACAACCGCTGGAATGCAGGAATCGTCAGGTCCGACACCCGCCAGGCGCACCAGCACATAATTTCGGGCGGTGGCCGCGGCGATGACACCGAGGAAACCAGATACAAGTCCGAGGATGTAGATGTTAATGGCATCTCCCAGCACCAGGCCGGTGATCCCGCCAATCACGATGGCAACGATCAAGACGATTAGAACGCTCGCCGATGTCATGGTACCCCCCGCCGAATGAGCGCAAGGGTACATGACCAACTGATGGTCTGCAACCGGAAGCCCCGTGTGACGACTTACGCGTTTCGGTGACTCACCCCTTCACTTCTGTTATTATCGCGCGTCGCCAACCAGGGCATAGCGTGATGTCAGGGTAAGCCAATGCAAACGAGCGTCATCCTGTCAATTCTTCCACTATTCATCGCAACGGCCAGCACTACTCCATCGGCGACCGGCCGCGGCACTCCGCTCGAAGCCAAAAACATGTTGGCAAAGGCGGTTTCGCACTACGAGACTGTCGGCCGCGATCGCGCGTTGGCGGACTTCACCGCGAAAGCTGTGCCCTTCAATGATCGGGATCTGTACGTTGTTTGCATCGGCCCTGACCGCAGGATCACGGCGAGCGGCGGTTTTCCGGAATATGTCGGTCTGTCGGCTGATGTTTTTCTGAGGGATGCCGACGGTAACTCCATCGCTCAAAAAGGCTGGGACCTGGCGATGCTCAAAGGGCAGGGCGAGATAGTGTACAACTGGTTCAATCCGGCCACATTGTTCATCGAAAAGAAGATCACATTTTTCGCGCATACAGGTGATGAGGTATGCGGCGTGGGCGCTTACGACCCTCTGTAGCCGTGTAAACGGGGTGAACGGCGGCGGCTCTTGTAATAGGCTCAAGCGCAGCCAACCAGGGAGAAGCCCATGCTGCGATATCCTGTGCTCTGTGCCGTTGCGTTGATTGTTGCCCTGCCCTCGGCCGCGCCCGCGCAGAATTCGGAAGGCGCCGGGCCATACCGAATCCTGAAGACCGCGAAAGCCGGCGGAGAGGGCGGTTTCGATTACGTCAATGTGGATGTGGACGGACGCAGGTTGTACATCGCCCGCCGCGGGGCTGGCGCCCGGATCACCGTCTTCGATCTCGATACGCTGCAACAGGTTGGCGAAATCCCCAACACCAATGCGCATGGCGCGGTGGTGGACCCGAAGACAAACCACGGCTTTGCCAGCAGCAAGCCGGTGCTGATGTTCGATGCAAAAACCCTGCAGCCGATCAAGCGGATCGACGTTCAGGGCAATCCCGACGGCATGTATTTCGACGCGCCGAATCAGCGCGTGTATGTGTTGAGTCATGTCGCGCCAACCGCAACGGTGATCGATGCGAAGGATGGCTCCATTGTCGGGACGATCGAAGTCGGCGGAGCGCCGGAACAGACGACGAGCGACGGCCGTGGCCATGTCTATGTTGACGTCGAGGACATGAAGAGTATTGCCGTGGTGGACGCCAAAACGCTTGCCTTGACCGCGCATTATGATCTCTCGGGACAGGGCGGCGTCTGCGCGGGACTGGCCGTGGACCCGCGCGACCGCGTGCTGTTTGCCAGCTGCCGCAACCCGCAAAACATGGTGATGTTGAATGCCGACAGCGGAAAAATTCTGAACACGTTGCCGATCGGCAGAGGCACGGATGGCGCGTTGTTCAATCCCGAAACCATGGAAGCATTCAGCTCGAATGTGGATGGCACACTTACGGTGATCAAAGAGAATGGCCCAAACAGTTTTGCCATCGAACAGGTGCTGCAGACGATGCCCAGTGCCAAGACAATGGCCCTGGATACAAAAACCAATCACCTCATCCTGATCGGGGCTGATTTTCCACCCGCGCCGCCGCGCCCGCCGCAGGGCGGACAGGGAAATCCCAATCCGATGATTCCGGGGTCATTCACGATCCTGGTGGTGGGCAAGTAACCCGTTCAGGAAGCGTTCAGCGTTGACCGGCTAAACGCTGCCCCCGCTGGGGTCGAGGGCAGCGCCATGAGCAACCGCACACGCGTTGCGGACCAGATCCGGCATTATCGCGAACTCGCGCAGATCGCCGCCGATTGCGCGCGGACCAGCACCGTCCATGCGAACGAATATCTTGAGCTGTCGCGGCAATGGCTCGCGCTCGCGGATCGCCTGGAGCGCGATGCGGGGACGGAGGAGGGCGACAAGCCTCACTGAAGAAATGCGGGTGAGGCGCCAGCGGTACAAAAAATGCGGGCGCGAAGCCCGTGGTCCAAGAATCGATAAGCCGCGTCCCTGCATTTACGCAACAGAGTGTTTCTCGCGAAACAAGCTATTCGGGAGCAACTTCTTCCAGGGATACTTCGTGACCCCACAGCCGCTCGATATGGGGCAAAACCTGCGCCTTCTGCGACGGGTTCAGCGGCACTCCGCGGTGCATCCGGTGTTCAAGGAACAGTTTTCGGTTGCCTTTCAGATTGGCGCCCACGACCTGAATGTTGGGGTCTGACACGCCGACATCGTACTGCCGCGCAAGAGTGGAGCGCAGTTTCCGGTAGCCGGCCTCATCGTGAATGGCGGCGACGGTCAGGTGCGGGGCTTCGGCGCTGTCGGAAAGCGCGAACAGCCGCAGGTCGCGCATCAGCTTTGGCGACAGAAACTGCTCGATGAAGCTTTCATCGCGGTAATTCGCCCACGCATCCTTCAGGACCTGACGCCAATCGCCTTTGCCGGCGAAATCCGGGAACCAGAACTTGTCCTCCTCTGCCGGCCGCTCCGAGATCCGCCGGATATCGGCCATCATTCCGTATCCGAGGGCATAGGGGTTGATGCCGGAATAGCGCGGGTCGTCGAAATCGGGTTGGAACACAACCGCGGTATGGTTGGCCATGAACTCAAGCATTGAGCCTTCCGTGAGCAGACCCTTTTCGTACAGACCGTTCAGAATCGTGTAATGCACGAAGGTGGCGCAGCCCTCGTTCATGACTTTGGTCTGCCGCTGCGGATAGAAATACTGCGCAAGGTGGCGCACGATACGCAGGACTTCGCGCTGCCATGACTTCAGAGCCGGCGAACATTTCTCGAGGAAATAAAGCAGGTTTTCCTCGGGCAGCTTCGGTCCGCCGGCCAATTCTTCGGAATCATTATCCCAGAGATCCGGCCCCGGTGGCGGCGGTTCAGCGCCCTGCGGCAGTGTCCGCCAGAGCTCGTTGTAGTCTTCTTCCGCGAAATCCGCGCGCCGGCGGTGCTTTTCGATCAGCCGCGCACGCGACGGCCGTGGCGGGCGGCGATAGCGAAACACGCCCTCCGACATCAGGGCATGGCCCGAATCCAGGATTGCCTCTACATCGGCAAAGCCATAGCGCTCTTCGCAGGCGGCGATATAGCGTTTGGCGAAAGCCAGATACTCCAGAATGCTTTCGGCATTGGTCCACTGCTGGAAAAGATAATTGTTCCTGAAGAAGTGGTTGTGTCCAAACGCGGCATGGGCAATGACGATGGTCTGCATCGTCGTGGAATTTTCTTCGAGCAGATAGGAAATGCAGGGATTGGAATTGATCACCATTTCATAGGCGAGCCCGATCTGGCCCGACCGGTACAGGCCTTCCTCCCGGGCAAACAATTTCCCGAAGGACCAATGATGGTACATCAGCGGCATGCCCATCGCCGAATAGGCATCCAGCATCTGCTCGGTTGAGATGATCTCGATCTGATTGGGATAAGGCTCGAGCCTGAGATCGTCGATCGCGACCTCTTCGATCGCCTTGAGCACGCGATCGAGAGTCTGAAAATTCCACTCCGATTCGGTGAACAGCGGAGCGTTCACGGCGCGGTTACTCCACTTCCTGCTTTTTGAACAGCTCGTGGAAGACGGGGAAAATGTCCGAGGGTTTTGCGATTCGTTTGGTGGCAAAATTCTTCCAGTGCTCCGCCACGGTGCGATAAGCGCGCCAGAGCTCTGCGCCCGCCTCTTCGCTCGAGAAGACTTCCATCTCGCGTTCGTCCAGAATCTCGATATAGGCATAATACTGGCAGATCGGCATCAGGTCGTTTTCCAGCAACTCGACGCAGCGCCTGGCGTCGCCGGACTGCGTGTAGCCATCGGACGCCTGCGCGGCATAGATGTTCCAGTCCGAAGTCGTGTAGCGTTGTTTCTGGATTTCCAGCATTTTTTCCAGCGCGGTGGACACGATCGTACCACCGGACTGGCGCGAGTAGAAAAAGGTCTGCTCATCCACTTCCTGCGCATCGTGAGTGTGCCGGATGAAAACGATTTCGACCTTTTGGTAACGCCGGCGCAGAAAGAGATGCAGCAAAACGAAAAAGCGCTTCGCCAGATCCTTTTCCCTTTCGCCCATCGAACCCGAAACGTCCATCAGGCAGAACATCACCGCCTGGCTGCTGGGTTGGGGCTGCTCGACGAAGGCGTTGAACCGCACATCGACGGGATCGATATAGGCAACCCATTTGCGCCTGATGTTTACACGATCGAGTTCGGCTCTCAGTGAAGCGAGCAGGGCTTCGTCCTGAAGCGGCGGCTCCTGTGCCTCAAGGGTGGCAATCTCTTCCTCGAGCGCCTTGACGCCGGCGAGCGATGGCCTGCGCAGCGCAAGGCGCCGGCCGAAGGAGTTGCGCATGGTGCGCAGCAGGTTGATCTGAGTTGGAGCACCGGCAGTGGTGATGCCAGCGCGCTTCCAGCTCGACATCTGCACATCGGACAAAGCCGTGCGTACCAGATTGGGCAGTTCAAGATCCTCGAAGAAGATGTCGAGAATCTCGTCTTCGCGCATCATGAACTCGAAATCGTCGTCCATTTCGCCGGAGGTGGCCGCGTCCTTTCCGCCGCCGCCACCCTGACCCTGTTGCGGTTTTTTGATCTGGTCACCGGCGCTAAACTGCTTGTTGCCCGGAAGCACGAAATCGCGGTGACCGCCCTTCGACGGATCAAGCCGGAACCGCGGTTCCCGGGTCCCCTGGTTGGAGATGCGAACTTTGCGGTCTTTGCCCGCGTCAGCGACATCGGAATCCTTCAGGCTTTTTTGGACGGCCTCCCGGATCTGTGCACGGGCGCGGCGCAAAAAGCGCTGGCGGTTGGCCAGACTTTTGCCTTTGGGATTCAGCCTGCGATCGATGAAATAGGCCGTCATGGCAGCCGCGGCTCGATGACCGCTCTCAACCTGCTTTGTTGACCCGCATATACCAGTCAACGAGCCGGCGGACCTGACGTTGCGTATAACCCCGCGCCAGCATGCGTTTGACAAATTCGTTATGCTTGGTCTCGGTGTCGCTGTCCTTCTTCGATTCGAAGGAGATGACCGGCAGAAGGTCTTCCACCTGCGTGAACATCCGCTTCTCGATCACGTTGCGGATCTTTTCATAGGCCGTCCACTGCGGATTCTTGCCGTCGTGCTGTGCGCGATAGCGCAGCGCGAATTTCACCACCTCGTTGCGGAAATCCTTCGGATTGGCGATGCCGGCGGGCTTTTCGATTTTGGACAGTTCCGCGTCCAGGGCGTTGCGGTCAAGCAATTGACCGGTATCGGCGTCCTTGAAATCCTGGTCCTCGATCCAGGCGTCGGCATAGGAAATGTAGCGGTCGAACACGTTCTGTCCGTACTCGCCGTAGGATTCCAGATAGGCCTTCTGAATTTCCTTGCCGATGAATTCGGCATAGCGTGGCGCCAATTCCGCCTTGATCAATTCGAGGTATTTCTTTTCCGTCTCGTCCGCGAATTGTTCGCGCCGGATCGACTGCTCGACCACATACATCAGGTGCACGGGATCGGCGGCGATTTCCGAATGATCGAAGTTGAAGGTCTCCGACAGCGTCTTGTAGGCAAAGCGCGTGGACAGGCCGGTCATGCCTTCATCAACGCCTGCCGCATCCTTGTATTCCTGAAGCGTCTTGGCCTTGGGATCGGTGTCGCGGAGCTTTTCGCCGTCATACACCCGCATCTTGGAGAACAGATTGGAATTTTCGTGCTCCTTCAGCCGGGTCAGGACGCAGAAGCGGGCAAGCATTTCCAGCGTCTCGGGCGCGCAAGGTGAGCGGTCCAGCTGACTTTCCCGAAGCAGCTTTTTATAGATGTGAACTTCTTCGATGACGCGCAGGCAATAAGGCACCGTGATCACGGAGATACGGTCGAGGAATGCTTCGTTGTTCTTGTTGGCCTTGAAAACCTGCCATTCGGCTTCGTTCGAATGCGCAAGGATGATCCCGTTGAACGGGATTGGGCCCAGGGTTTCGGTGCCGATGTAGTTGCCTTCCTGCGTGGCCGTGAGCAGCGGATGCAGGACCTTGATCGGCGCTTTGAACATTTCCACGAATTCAAGCAGACCCTGGTTGGCGCGGCACAGGCCACCCGAAAAGGCATAGGCGTCCGGATCGTTCTGGCTGAAGTGCTCCAGTTTGCGGATATCGACCTTACCGACCAGTGAGGAAATATCCTGATTGTTGTCGTCGCCGGGTTCGGTTTTCGCGATCCCGATCTGGCGCAGTTTGGACGGATACAATCGCGCGACTTCGAACTTCGAAATATCTCCGCCGAATTCATCCAGCCGCTTCACCGCCCATGGACTCATCACGCCGGACAGGCGGTGGCGCTCTATGCCGTATTTGTCATGCAGAAGGTCTGCAAGATCGGTGGAGCGAAACAGCCCGAGGGGACTTTCGAAAACGGGGCTGATCTGCGTGCCGGCCTTCAACACGTAGATCGGCCGGTTCTCCATCAGATCCTTGAGGCGCTCTGCGAGCGAAGATTTGCCGCCGCCGACCGGGCCGAGCAGATACAGAATCTGGCGTTTCTCTTCGAGACCCTGTGCGGCATGTTTGAAATAGCCGACGATTCGCTCGACGGTGTCTTCCATGCCGTAGAAGCCATCAAAGGCCTTGTAGCGCTTGATCGTGCGGTTGAAGAAAATCCGTCCGAGCCGCGGATCCTGGGCTGTGTCAATCAGCTCCTGTTCGCCGATCGCGGAAATCATCCGCTCGGCGGGCGATGCGTAGAGCATCTTGTCGTCGCGGGCCGCCAGCAGCCAATCCCGCAGACTCATTGTTTCCACTTGTTCGCGCGAATAGTCGCGATTGAAGAGGTCAAATACGTCGAGCATGTTACTCATGGAATCCCCGCTCCTTCGGCCGGGCCGGATGACATGACAACGCAGGAACTTGTCCGCAGCATGGCAGTTATGAAACGCTCCTGAGCAACTTCTGGCCCAACCGGCGGCTTTTTAATGTTGCGGCTAGTTCTTCATCAGGTATAGGCGGGCCCAAACTCACTGCTTTCCGCGCGACTACTCCGATGATTCCCGGTTGCCGGCTCACCGCGCCGCCCAGTGGCGAATCAAATCGCGAGTAATCCGAATGATAGGACGGAAACAGCGGACCATTCCGCAGGCGAGCAGTATGCACAGGAAATTCTCTAAGAGCGTGCGCCTGGATAACGCGTAGGGAACATGGCCGTTCCGCTCACGTTTCCCGCCGCTCGCCTGTGGCGAACCTGCGCCGCGCGTCGCGCGGATTTTTCTTGATAGGGCGACCACATAGGGCCAAGCTGATTGCATGGGTGCAACTGTGACCGTTCGCAAAGCGCGACCCGCCGACGCGGAGGCGGTGGCACGCATTTACGTCGAGTCGTGGCGCGACACATATCCGCTCGTCCTTCCCGCACGCATCCTGAGAGGCATGACCGTCGTGGGGCAGAGCGCCCGCTGGCGCAACGCCATCGCGCTGGCGGTGCGCGAGGTGGTGCTTGTTGCCGAGGATGAAAAAGGCCGGATTCTCGGCATGACCAGCATGGGCCGCGCGCGCGATATCGGCGTGGGTTACGATGCAGAGGTTTACACCCTGTATGTCGATCCTCTGATGACCGGCCGCGGCGTGGGCCGTCAGCTGCTGGCCGGAGCCTTTGCCGCGCTATCGGAGCGCGGCCATACCCGCTGCCTGATCTGGGCGCATGCCGGAAATCCGGCGCGGTACTTCTACGAAGCCATGGGTGGGAAACCGGTAGCGGAACGCGCTACAGCCATGATGGGAATCATGGTTCCCGAAATCGCCTTTGGCTGGTCGCGGCTGGCAATTGGGCAAACGAGCCGTAAATCCGAAATCGGATCGCAGAAGCCTTAGTCCGATTCACCATGCCGCCGCAATCCGGTGCGTCAGACCCGGCGGAAGTGCCCGGACCAGACTGACAATCGCCCGATATTGAGCGCCCGGAATGCAGATCGCCTGATTGCGCATCACCGCGCGGTAGC
Organism: Micropepsaceae bacterium; assembly: GCA_025450355.1. Classification (GTDB taxonomy): domain Bacteria; phylum Pseudomonadota; class Alphaproteobacteria; order Micropepsales; family Micropepsaceae; genus CAIYRG01. Next base: position 670 of record JANWHR010000080.1, on the reverse strand, counting down.
CTGCCTCGGCGACCCGCCCCGCATCAAGCCAGAAGAACCTCGGCAGCCGTTGCATTCGCCGCCGCGAACCGGTGACGTCGTGAAATTCGGTGTAGGTCAGGCCGGGACAAAGGGCGCAGACATTGACTCCAGTGCCCTGTTGCTCCGTATGCAGCGATTGCGAAAAGCTGATCATAAATGACTTGGACGCGCCGTACAGCGTATTGCCGCGAACACCCGGCATAAAACCGGCGACCGAGGCCACATTGAGGATCCGGCCGTAGCCACGGCGAATCATGCCAGGCAGCAGGCGATGCGTGAGCTCGCATGGGGCGGTCATCAGCACCTGCACAAAGTCCCTCTGCCGCTGCCAATCCGTGTCGCGAAATCGCTCAGAAATGCCATAACCCGCATTGTTGACGAGAAAGTCGATCGCGAGGCCGTCCCGTTCCAGAGCCCCGGCCAGCCTCGCGCATGTTTCCGGATCGGCGAGATCGCCCGGGTAAACCCGTGCAACGATCCCATACGCGCGCTGCAACTCATCGGCCAGTTGGTCAAGCCGTGCGGCGCGGCGCGCGGTCAGAACAAGACCGAAGCCATGGTGCGCGAGAACGCCTGCCATGGCCGCACCGATTCCAGAGGACGCGCCGGTGATCAACGCGGTCTTTCCATACTTCGGACACTCCGTCAT